>JADGPN010000232.1 GCA_017882465.1 Solirubrobacteraceae bacterium | reverse complement strand
AGGCCTTCCACGAGCCACATCTCCCACAGCGGCCGGTCGCGGCGCAGGTGATGGGAGAAGACGCGGCCGGCGAGCACCTGCAGTTCGTACTCGCCGCCCGGCCCTGGGAGCGCGGTGTTGCGCAAGTGGTAGCGCAGGTCGAAGCGCTCGTCGTCGACCCAACGCGGGCGGCGCTTCTCAGTCGCCGCTGCGCCAGAGCGGCACCGCGAGCATGACCAGTCGCAGCTGCTTCTCGGCTACACGGGAGATCTTGGCCTCGGCTTCGGGAGCGGAGAGCGGCACGTCGAGGATCGCCTCCACGGTCGCGGTCATCGTGTTGACGAGCAGTCCAGCGACCATCTGAAGATCCTCGGTGGTCCACTCCCGGAGCACCGGGAGGCGGGCAAGGTCCGTCGCGAGCTCGCTGGTGAACAGCCGGATCTCGATCCGGATCGCGTGCCGCAGGGCGCCGTTCCCGGTCGACTGGGCGCGGGTGAGGAACGCGAAGTGCGGGCGATGCGCGCGCACGTGATCGACGAGGATCTCGACCGAGCGCTGGATGATGTGCTCCGGCGCGGGGCCTGCCTCTCGCGCCTCGCGCAGCATCGCCCGCAGCGTGCGGAAGGACTCGTCGACGAGCGCGAGTCCGAGCTGGTCCATGCTCGAGAAGTGGCGATAGAAGGCCGTCGGCACGACCCCCGCCGCGCGCGTCACGCTGCGCAGGCTGAGGGCGTCGAAGCTCTCGCCGGCCTCCATCTGCAGCAGCGCCGCGTCGAGCAGCGCTTGGCGCGTGCGCTCCCGGCGCTCGGCCTGCGTGCGTCGCTGGGCCTGCGGGTCCTCGTCGCGTCCGGAGTCGGCGGCCCGCGAGTCAGTCGCCGCGCGGCCGGCACGCGGAGCGGCCCCGCGGTGGCCATCTCTCGGTGCACGCTTGTTCACCGGCATCGTGTGTACATCGTCACATAGCAGCGGCCGGCAGATCGCTACCATTGTTAGTGAACACTTGTCCACTAAGTATTGTTGAGCCGATGCTTGTAGCCACAGCCACCCGCCGTTTTCTTGCTTCGCCGCTGGTCGACCTGCTGGTCGGACCCCACGGGATCGACCGCTATCTGGAGCTGATCCGTCCCGATCTGGCTCTGCGTGAGGCGCGGGCCGAGGTCACCGGCGTGCGTCACCAGACCGACCGCAGCGTGACGCTCACGCTGCGCCCCAACCAGGCCTGGGGCGGGTTCTCGGCCGGCCAGTTCGCGGCCGTGGGGGTCGAGATCGGCGGCGTGCGCCGCACCCGCACCTATTCCCCTGCGTCCTCCGAGCACGGTCGCCGCGGTGCCGTCGAGCTGACGGTCACGAGCCGTCCCGACGGGGTCGTGTCCAACCACCTCCGGTCGCGCATCGCCCCCGGGTCGATCCTCCACCTGGGCCCGGCCCGGGGAGAGTTCGTGCTGCCGGCCGCGCGGCCGCAGAAGCTCGTGCTGATCAGCGGCGGCAGCGGGGTGACGCCGGTGCTGTCGATGCTGCGCACGCTGTGCGACGAGGAGCACCCCGGCGAGGTCACGTTCGTGCACTACTCGCGGACCCGCGCCGATGCACTCTACCGCGCCGAGGTGGAGGCCCTGGCGACCGCGCACCCCAACCTGCGCTGCGCGTTCGTGGCCACCCGTGAGGGTGGCGGCCGCCTCGACGCCGACGTGCTCGCCGCGCTCGCGGGCGACCTCGACGAGGCGCACGCCGCGGTCTGCGGTCCGCCGGCGCTGATCGACGGGGTGCGCGCAATCTGGGACGGCGTGGGCGGCGCGGACCGCGTGCTCGCCGAGACCTTCGCGCCCCCGGCCCTGACGCCGACCGGCGCCACCGCCAGCGGCACGCTGCGCTTCCTGCGCAGTGATCACGAGGCGGCGATCGGCGCCGGGACGCTGCTCGAGCAGGCCGAGGCCGCCGGGCTATCCCCCGAGTTCGGCTGCCGCATGGGCATCTGTCACACCTGCACCTGTCGCAAGAGCACGGGCACGGTCCGCAACGTGCTCAGCGGCGAGATCTCCGCCGAGGAGGACGAGGACGTCCAACTCTGCATCTCCGTTCCCGCCGGCGACGTGGCACTCGAGCTGTGAACCGAGCTCCCAGACGTCGCGACCCTGACTCCGGACTCCTGAACGAAAGGCCCCGATATTCCATGCCCACGCCACATCCGCAACTAACCGACGACCAGATCGAAGGGCTCGGCCGTGAGCTCGACGAACTGCGAAACCGCGTGCTCGGCGACCTCGGCGAGCGCGACGCCGCCTATATCCGGCGCGTGATCAAGACCCAGCGCGGACTCGAGATCGCCGGCCGCGGCTTGCTGTTCGCCGGCTTTCTGCCCCCGGCCTGGATCGGCGGCGTGACGGCCCTGTCGCTGTCGAAGATCCTCGACAACATGGAGATCGGCCACAACGTGATGCATGGCCAGTACGACTGGATGAAGGATCCGGCGCTCGACTCCAAGCGCTTCGAGTGGGACACCGCGTGCCCGAGCGACCAGTGGCGATATTCGCACAACTACATGCATCACACGTACACCAACGTGCTCGGCAAGGACCGTGACATCGGCTACGGCATCCTGCGCATGTCCGCCGGGCAGCCGTGGCGCCCGCGCGACCTCGGCAACCCGATCTCCGCCACGCTGATGGCGGCACTGTTCCAGTGGGGCATCGCGGCCCACGACCTCGAGGTCGAACGCATCGAGGCCGGTGAGATCGCGTTCGCCGACAAGCGCGAGATGCTCGCCTCGATCTGGCGCAAGGCTCGCCGCCAGGTGCTCAAGGACTACGTCGCCTTCCCGCTCCTCGCCGGTCCCGGCGCTCCGTTCGTGCTGTCCGGCAACGCGGCCGCCAACCTCAGCCGCAACCTGTGGTCGTTCATGATCATCTTCTGCGGCCACTTTCCCGAGGGCACGCACGAGTTCACCGAGGAGGAGGCCGAGAACGAGACCCGCGGCGGCTGGTACCTGCGCCAGATGATCGGGTCCGCGAACCTCACCGGCGGCCGCCTGTTCCACATCCTCAGCGGCAACCTGAGCCACCAGATCGAGCACCACGTGTTCCCCGATATCCCAGCGCACCGTTACGCCGAGATCGCGGTCGAGGTGCGCGAGATGTGCGAGCGCTACGGCGTTCCCTACAACAGCGGGCCGCTGCACCGCCAGTTCGGCTCCGTGATCAAGAAGATCGTGCGCCTCGCCCTCCCCGGCGGCGCCTCCGGCGAGCCCCCGCCGGCCGCCGCGGCCGCGGTCAGGAAGGTCCCGCGCGCGTTGACGGCGAACACGTTCTCCCAGACCTCCAGCGGCGTGTCGGGCGCCGTGGTCGTCGACCCGATGCCGGCCACGTTGATCAGCGCGTCGAGGTCTCCGGGGAGTGCATCTCGGACCGCGTCCTCGAGCGTCGAGCGTCGAGGCGGCCCGCGTTTGGGCCCGAGTGGACGAGAAGCCCGGTCGCCCGGCTTAGTTGGAGCGTAAGCCGGCGCGAGTGGACGCTCTTCTGGCGTGACCGCGACCACCGCTGGCACCGCTACAAATACACGGCGCCGACGACCGAGATTGCGAGGCTGCTCGAAGAGATCGATCGAGATCCGACCGGGATCTTCTGGGGATGACCAGCGCTATCGCGCTTTTCGCACGAACTCTCCATAGACCCCGACCTGCTCGGCGGCGCCGGTCGCCAAGGCCTCGGCCGCCGTCTGCGCCGCCTGGGCGGCGTCCGCGCGGAGAAACGCGTCCTGGGCTGCGCGCTCGGCTTCCTCGGCCCTCGCCTGCGCGTCGCGGCCGCGTGCTTCGGCCTCCCGCTCGCGCTCGCTCGCCGCGCGCGTTTGCTCCTCGGCTTGCGCGGCGGCGCGCAACGCCGACTCGGCCGCCTCGTCGGCCTCCATCCGCTCACGCCGGGCGGCCGCTTCGTGCTGGGCGGCGTGAGAAACCTCCGCCTGGGTGTCAGCGCGCACCGCGGCCAGCTCCGCCTCGAGCTGCTCGGTGTCGGTCAACACGCCGAGCGCGTCGCGCGTGCGTTCCAGGTCGGCGACCAGCCGCGCGGCTACCGCGCGCAGCGTCGCGCCCGCGAGGCTGACCGGACGGTCCCCCCCACCCTGCTCGGCGCTCTCGCCGGCGGCGGCGCGGCGGCGGCGGCGCGGTGATCTCCTGGAGGATCGCGTACTCGTCGGCAGCGGAGCTTTGATCAGCCATGCACCCGGAAAATTACCCAAGCGCGATCGCGGGCGACCTCGCCCGCGCGCCTATCCCCTATAGCCCCACCCGCGCCGCGGTGATCACCAGCCACTTCACGACCACCCCACGACCGTCGAGATCCACCTCCTCGTGGACGATCAGCCGCTCCCACGCCACCTGGCAGGCATCCTCCACATCTCCTGAAGCGTGCCGAGCCACCAGCCGCTCAACCTTGGCGGCGTGCTGCGCGAACAAGACCCCGACCCGCTGCCCGCGACGGCGTCCTTAGTGTGACTTTCCGTGATCTCCTTAGAGGCTGGGACCGCATCGCCGAGATCGCCCCCGAGATGCAGGCGCGCCGTGAAGTCGGCCAAGCGAGCAGCGGAGGGTTGAGGAGATCAATCCGCGCAGATCGCCTGATTTCTTAACACTGGGCACCCAAACGCGGTCGCGATAGGAGTAGCCTCGAACAGGAGCCCGCCCCCGCGGCCAGGATTCTCGGCCCAGGCCCGTATGTCACCGACGGCGCTGCGAGAGTCGAGGGCCACTCGTTTGGTTGCGGGGCTTGTTCTGTGCTTCTACGGGCGTCGCCCGGCGGCCGGATGAGCACGCCCCCGATCTGAGGGCCCCCCATCTGTACTTGACGCGACCGCACGACTGGCAGCGCCCGCTGCCGCATTTCCGAATGGAAAACGACATGCCCAACTCAGGAGCACAGCGATGCAGAGCATGAGCACGCTGGACTCGCTGTTCTTGCACGTCGAGAACGGGGTCAGCCACATGCATCTCGGCGCGGTGGCGCTGTTTGACGGGCCCGCGCCGACCGAGGCCGAGCTCGCCGAGTTCGTCGCGGGCAGGCTCGCGCTGCTGGCGCGCTACCGCCAGCGCGTGCGCTTGGTGCCGGGGGGGCTGGGCCGGCCGCTGTGGGTGGAGGATCCTCACTTCCAGCTGGGACACCACCTGCGTCACACGGCGCTGCCGCGCCCCGGCGACGCGGCGCAACTGCGCCAACTCGTCGGACGCGTCATGGCCCAGCCGCTTGACCGCCGCCGCCCGCTGTGGGAGATGTGGCTGTTCGAGGGCGCCGATGCAGACCGCTGGGGACTGATCTGCAAGCTTCACCATTGCATGGTCGACGGGATCGCCGCGGGCGACCTGCTCGGCGTGCTTTTGAGTCCTGAGCCGCGCACGCCGCCCTCGGTGCCCGACGATTGGCAGCCTGGGCCCGAGCCCTCGAGCGCCAGCGTGCTCGCGCACACGCTCGGCGAATACGCGTCTGGCGCCTCACAGCATGTGCGAACCGCCCGCGCGCTGCTGGGCGCGCCCGGTCACACGGCGCGCCGGGCCGCCACCCTGACCGGCGGTCTGACCTCGCTGTGCGGGCCGGCGGGCGCCCCCGCCGCGCGCTCGCTCAACGGGCCGCTGCGCGCCGAGCGCCAGTGGGTCCAGGCGCGCGGGCGCCTGGAGGACGTCAAAACGATCCGCCGGGCTCTGGGGGGCACCGTCAACGACGTCCTGCTCGCTGCGGTCAGCGGCGGCTTTCGCGCGCTGCTACAGCAGCGCGGCGAGCCCCTGCCGCACGAGCTGATCGTGCGCACGCTCGTGCCGCTCTCGCTGCGCACACCCGACGCCCGCGGGATCCCCGACAACCGCGTATCGGCGCTGATCGCCGAGCTGCCCATAGGCTTGAAGGACCCCGTCGAGCGCCTGCACGCGATCACCATCCAGCTGGACGCGCTCAAGCGCTCGCGACACGCCGTCGCCGCCAGCACGCTCAACGCGCTGTCGGGCTTGGCCCCGCCGTCGCTGCTCGCGCTCGGCGCGCGCGCCCTCGCGCGGGCGCCCCAACGTCGCCTACAGACCGTCACTACCAACATCCCCGGCCCCCAGCAGCCCCTGTACCTGTGCGGCCGGCGCATGCTTGAGATCTTCCCCTATGTCCCGCTCGCCCTGGGCGTGCGCATCGGCGTGGCCATCTGCTCCTACGACGGCACGCTGGGCTTTGGCGTCACCGGCGACGGCCAGCACGCAACCGACATCCCCACCCTGGCAGACGGCATCGAGCACGAGCTCGCGCAGCTGCTTGATCGCGCCACGCCGACCGCGTCGGCGGGCACACCAAACGCGAAGCCAGGCGCATCCTCAAATGCCATCTCAGCGACGTCATCCACCGCCGCGTCGCCAGCGCCCACCCGTCCGGAAACTCGGCGAGCGGGCGTTCGATCAGCTGCGCATGGTCGACCTCCTGGCGCTCGGCGTAGTAGCCGGCCTCCCCGGGGTACGGCGGGCCCGGCGATCACCCAAGCTCACGCGGCGGGCGCGCGGGTCGTGGTTGACAACACTGTGCTCAGCCCGCTCCTCCTGCGCCCCCTGGAGCAG
>JADGPN010000048.1 GCA_017882465.1 Solirubrobacteraceae bacterium | reverse complement strand
CGCTGGCCCCGGGCAGGCCGTCGCGCCCGCTGGCCCCGTGCAGGCCGTCGCGCCCGCTGGCCCCGGGCAGGCCGTCGCGCCCGCCGCGCCCGTGGCGCCGGCCCGCGCGCCGGTCGCCCCGTGGATCGGTGCCGCGCTGCGCCGCCTGGCCGACGGCGATCCGGCCCAGGCCGGCCGGTTGCTGGTGCGGCTGCTGCCGGCCCAGCATCTCGTGCACCCCGACCGGCTCGCGTACGACCTCTACCTCGCGGACGTAGGCTGCGTGCACGTGACCGCCGGCGACGGCGCCACCGCGGTGCTGACCGACAACCTCCGCCGCCCCCGGGCCGAGCTCGCCTTCACCGTCAGCGGCGATCTGGCCGGAGCGGGGAGACTCGTCACGCGGGGTCCGCTGCGGCGCCTCTTCACTCGTCACGTGGCCCGCGTGGACGGCCGGCGCCGGGCCTGCGCGCCGCTGCGCGCCCTGGCCGGGGCCGAGCTCAGCCTGGCCGAGCTCGAGGCCACCGGGGTCACGCTCGATCCGGCGCTCGCGCTCACCCTCGTCGCCTCGATGATCGAGCCGCGGGCGACGGCCGGCGAACGGTTCACGATCGCCCACCGGGCGGCCACCGGCGCGCCGGGCGGCGCCTACCTGCAGGTACGCGACGGCGACCCGCCCGTGGTCACGGCCGCCCCGCCGCTCGGACCGGTCGTGACGTCCGTCATCTGCCCGCCGGAGCTGCTGCTCGCCGTGCTCGCCGGCGACCGGGAGGCCGCCACCGGGATCCACGGCGACCGGCGACCGCTGGGGCTGCTCGAGCGCTGGATCGCGCGGGCGCAGCAGCCCGGCGCCGAGCGCTGAGCGGCTGTGCGCAAACTCCGGCAACTCCGCTCGGGCCCGTCCGCTCGCCTCCCTATCCTGCTGTGTCCCGAATGAGCTCGACCTGCGCCCATCTCCACGTCCACTCCGAGTATTCGCTGCTCGACGGGGCGTGCAAGATCGACAAGCTGGCGGAGCGCGCGGCCTCGTTCGGACAGCCCGCGCTCGGGCTCACCGATCACGGGGTCATGAACGGTGCGGTGGAGCTGCACACCGCGTGCAAGAAGCACAACATCAAGCCGATCCTCGGCTGCGAGATCTACGTCGTCAACGACCATGCCCGCCGCCTTCCCGGCCGCCTCGACCGCTATCACCTGACCCTCCTCGCGGCCACGCCGGCCGGGTACCGCAACCTCGTCAAGCTCTCCTCGGCCGGCTTCCTGGACGGCTACCAGCGCGGCAAGCCGTCGGTCGACCTGGAGCAGATCTCCGCCCATTCCGACGGCGTGATCGCGCTCACGGGCTGCCTCGCGTCGCGCTTCTGCCAATACCTGCTGGACGGCCGGGCCGCCGACGCTCGGGCGCACGCCGACGACCTGATCCACGCCTTCGGAGCCGAGAACGTGTACTTCGAGGTGCAGAAGAACGGCCTCGCCGAACAGGAGAAGGCGAACGAGGGCATCGTCCGGATCGCCCGCGAGGTCGGGCGTCCCCTGGTCGGCACCGGCGACGTGCACTACCTGCGCCGCGAGGACTACGACCACCACGCCGCGCTGCTGTGCGTGCAGACGAAGTCGACGCTCAGCCAGCCCAAGATCCGCTTCGAGACCAACGAGTTCTTCCTACGCTCCAGCGAGGAGATGGCGGACGCCTTTGCCGAGTGGCCCGAGGCGACCGAGACCACGCTGGAGATCGCCTCGCGCTGCGACGTGGAGCTCGAGCTCGACCGGCAGCTGATCCCGCGCTATCCCACGCCTGCGGGCGTCAGCGAGCGCGACTACCTCCGCGGCCTGGTGCTCGAGGGGCTGCGCCATCGCTACGGCGACCCACCGCCGGCGGGGGCGATCGAGCGCGCCGACTACGAGCTCGGCGTGATCGACCGCATGGGGTTCAACGCCTACTTCCTGATCGTGTGGGACTTCGTCAAGTACGCCAAGGACTCGGGGATCGCCGTCGGCCCGGGCCGCGGATCGGCCGCCGGCTCGATCGTCGCCTACTGCCTGCAGATCACGGATGTCGATCCGCTCCGCTACGGGCTGCTGTTCGAGCGGTTCCTGAACCCGGAGCGGGTGTCGATGCCGGACATCGACATCGATTTCTCGGTCCGCGGTCGCGATCGCGTGATCCGCTACGTGACCGAGAAGTACGGCAAGGAATCGGTGGCGCAGATCGTCACCTTCGGCAAGATGTTCCCGCGCGCGGCCACCCGTGATGCAGCCCGGGTGCTGGGCCACGACTACGGCGCGGGGGACAGGCTCGCGAAGTTGATCCCCGATCCGATCATGGGCCGCCCTCCGAGCTTCATGGAGTGCCTGCAGCCGGGTCAGCCGCTGCGCGCGGAGGCTGACCGTGACCCGGTCGCCCGGCAGATCATCGATGTCGCCCAGGGCCTCGAGGGGATCGTCCGCAACTCCTCGATCCACGCCGCCGCGGTGGTGATCGCCGATCGGCCGCTGACCGACATCGTGCCGCTGCAGATCGCCGATGCGGGCACGGACGAGAACGGCGAGCGCGTGTTCCGCGCCGTCACCCAGTTCACGATGAAGCCGATCGAGCAGATCGGCCTGCTGAAGATGGATTTCCTGGGGCTGCGCAACCTCGACGTGATCGAGGACGCGCTGGACATCGTCGAGCGCTCCACCGGCGAGCGCCCGGACATGGCCAGCCTGCCGCTTGATCACGCCCCGACGTACGAGATGCTCGCCCGGGGCGACTCGATCGGGGTGTTCCAGTTCGAGTCCGAGGGGATGCGCGAGGCGCTGAAGAAGGTTCGCCCAACGGAGTTCGACGACCTCGTGGCATTGGTGGCGCTGTACCGGCCGGGCGCGATGGACCAGATCCCGACCTATGCGCGCGGCAAGCGCGACGCGGAGTCGATCACCTATCCGGACGAGCGCCTGCGGCCGATCCTCGAGGCGACCAAGGGCGTGATCCTCTATCAGGAGCAGGCGATGCAGATCGCCAAGGACCTCGCCGGCTTCAGCGGCGCCACGGCGGACGACCTCCGCAAGGCGATCGGCAAGAAGAACCGCGAGGCGATGGCGAAGCTCAAGCCCGAGTTCGTGGCCGGCTGCCGCGCCTCGGGCACCAGCGAGCAGGTGATCGAGCTGCTGTGGGCGACGAACGAGAAATCGGCCGACTACAGCTTCAACCGTTCCCACGCCGCCTGCTACGCGCTGATCGCCTACCGCACCGCGTGGCTGCGATCCGTCTACCCGGCCGAGTACATGGCGGCGCTGATCTCGTCGGTCATGGACACCAAGGACAAGGTGCCGTTCTTCGTCGCCCAGGCCGAGCAGATGAAGATCGCCATCCTGCCGCCCGACGTCAATCTCTCAGACCACGAGTTCGTCGTCGATAACGGCAACATCCGCTTCGGTCTCGATGCGGTCAAGGGTGTCGGCTTCCAGGCCGTCGAGGCGATCAAGCGCGCCCGTGGGGACGGCGGGCCGTTCCGCGACCTGTGGGACTTCTGCTCCCGGGTCGACAACCGAGCGGTCAACAAGAAGGCGATCGAGGCGCTGATCAAGTGCGGCGCGTTCGGATCCACCGGAGCGAGCCGCAAGGGCATGGTCGCGGTGCTCGAGCAGGCCCAGGGCGCCGGCCAGAAGGCGCAGCAGGACGCGCTCATCGGCCAGGGCTCGATCTTCGATCTCGGTCCCGCGGCGGGCGGGCCGACCGAGCCCTCATCTCCGTTCCCCACCCCGAGCCACGCCCCGATCCCGTCCGAGGAGTTCGACCGCACCGAGCTGCTGGCGGCCGAGAAGGAGTCGATCGGCCTGTTCATCTCCGCTCATCCGCTCAAGGAGGTCGGGGCCGCCCTGAGTGCCCAGGTCGATTGCGGGCTCAGCGAGCTCTCGGCGCGGCGAGACGGGGACTGGGTGACGGTCGGAGGCATGATCACTGCCGCCAAGCGGATCCGGACCAAGAAGGGCGACCCGATGATGTTCGCCACGCTCGACGATCTCGAGGCCTCGATCGAGGTGATCGTGTTCGGCAAGGCGCTGGCCGCCAACGAAGGCGCTCTGGCCACCGACTCAATCATGGTCGTCCGCGGCCGTGTGGATCACAAGGATCGGGAGAAGACCTGCATCATCGCCCAGCAGATCGACCGCTTCGAGCCCTCCGAGGAGGAGGTCCGCGTGGCCCAGGAGCAGGCGGCGAAACAGATCACGGCCCCGAACGCGCTGCGGCTGCGCCTCGATGCCACCACACTCCCCGCGGCCGTGCTCGGTGAGCTGAAGGACCTGCTGACGGGTTTCCCCGGAGATTCCGACGTGGTGATCGAGCTCGCCACCTCCAGCGGCCCCCGTCGGCTGAGACTCGGGCCCGGCTTCCGCGTCTCGCGGACGGCCGGTCTGCACGCCGAGCTCGACGCACTCCTCGGCGCCTCGATCGTCGCCGGGGAGCAGGGCGCGGCGCTGACCGCCTGAGTTGGCCGCCGGCCTGGGCTCTCGCCGGCGGTGGCCGGGCGCGAACGTTGAACGGCGGCTGGGAAGGTGGGCATGAGGTTCCCGCGGTGGGGGAGGGCCGTCGTGCGCGCGGTTGCCCGGGCCCCCCGTGGCCGGGCCCCCGTGGCCTGGGCCCCCGGGGGGACCGGTTTCCCCTTGTCATTGCCCCGAGTGGCGAGGGCGTCTGCCGTCGCACCGGAAATCAGCGTGCACAACGTGCCAAATGACGCGTTCTGGCGCGACCGTGGTCGGATAAGCGTGGTGGACACGCTTAGGTTGCCAAGGAGCCTCCGCGGGGGTCAGCTTTGGCACGTTAAGCGCCCTGGATTCCGGCAAAACGCTGCCCCACAGGCCCGGCTCGCGCCGGCCTGCCCCGCTCGCGCTGGCGTGAGCCCGCCTGCCCGCCCTGCGGCCCAAGTTCGCCATCCCAGCCGCCGTTTACATCGGTCCCGGCACCACGCGTGATCGGTAGCCGCCAGAGCCCGCTGCCCCTAGCCAAGGCGCCCGAGAGGGCCCCGCACTTCAGTGTGGGGATGAATCGGGGCGGCGGCTCACGGCGGGGCGGGGTTGGGATTCGATGTGGCGTTTGAGCACGTTGAGTGGAGCGCCGCCGAGGCTGGCGGCGTAGTCGGCTCGGGGATCAGAGATGGCGGCGGCATCCGCGCCGGAGCTGGGGAAACTCGTGGCGGAGCACGTGCGCGGAGCGGCGTTTGAGCCGGCGCGCGAGCTCGGGGACCGGCATGTGTGGCGGATGGGCGATCAGGAAGTGGACGTGGTGGCGTTCGCCGGAGAACTCGGTCAGCTCGCAGTCGAGCGCGTGGAGCATTCGGTCCGGTCCGTCCTGCAGCCGCGCCAAGATCGGTGCGGTGAGCGCTTTGCGACGGTACTTGACGCAGAACACGAGATGCGGGTGCGGCAGGTGGACGCAATGAGCGCCGGGACGGGGAGCGGGGCGCGTGATGGGATCGTTGCGGGTCGCCGGTACCGGCTGCAGCTGACCGGCGGGCAGGAGCGGCAGGCGGCGCGGATCGCGGGCTGCTGGCGGGCGGTGTGGAACGCTGCGCTCGGGCAGCGACGCGGGGAGCCTTCCAGGCGCAGGCCGGGGCCGAGAACCGCGAACCACCCGGCGGAGAGAGCGGCATGATCCTCTCTCCCGCCGCCGGGAATCCGCGCGCTTCAGCGCGCGGAGGAGATCAACCCAGCTGGTGCACCGACTGTGATGCCCGCGCGCGGGGGTCGAGGTCCGAGAGCTTCAGCTCGCGCGCCGGGGGCTCGTCGAGCACGATCGTCGAGCTGACCTCGAGGTGCTCGTTGACATGGATCAGCTCGCCGGACTCGAGTGCCCGCCAGCCGGGGTCCGAATCCATCATCTCGCTCGCGACCACGACCGTCGCCCGGGTGCTGCCGTGCTCGGAGTGCACCTTCGTGCCGTGGCTGGATTCGTGTTGAAGGGCCGTGCCGGGCTTGCGCTCGAGCACGTGGAGCTCATGGGTCTCGGGGTAGCGCAGGGCCCACAGATCCGTCTGCGTGACGAGCACCAGGTTGATCGACAGCACGGGCAGGTTCGCCGCCACCCAGCGGCTCGCGGCGGTGATCCCCGCGCCCACGTCCCCACCGTGGCGCTCGGTCTCGGTGGTGATCAGCGCGAACAGGCGCTCGGAGTCGGTGTCGCCCTGAACCAGCTTCATCCCGTCTCCGACCTGGCGCTCGAGCGCGGGCAGGTCCTCGATCACGCCGTTGTGGGCGAACAGCCGGCCGCGCTGCTCGAACGGGTGCGTGTTCAGGGTCTGCAGGGCGCCGGTGGAGGCGAAGCGGACGTGGGCCACGAACGTGGCCGACTCGATCGTCCGCGCCTCGTGCGCGAACGCACGGTCGCCATAGGCCGCCAGTGGCTGTTTGTCGACGTGCGGTGCTCCGGCGCGATCGAAATAGCCGAGCCCCGTCCCGTCCGGGTCGCGATGGCTCTGCGCCCGCAGTGAGTCAGGGGCCTGGAGCAGCCAGAACGTCGCCGTGACCGGTTCGCCGCCGGCGCTGAGCCCAAACAGTCGGCACACGACAGCACACCGTATTGGAGACACACCCGCGGCGGATCCGTAGTTCTCCACTCGCAGCGCCCGGAGCTTCGCCCGATGTGACTCCCGAGCACGAGGGCGTAGCTTCGCTGGTGATGACTGCACGTTCTGGCCTCCCCCCCCGTCGAAAGGCCGGCAAGCCGCCGGTCCACCACCCGCGCGTCCTGATCGCCGGCGGCGGCGTCGCGTCGCTGGAGGCGCTGCTCGCGCTGCGGGCGCTGCTCGAGGGCCGGCCGGCGATCGAGATCGTCGCGCCCAGCCGCGAATTCGTGTTCCGGCCGCTGGCGGTCGGCGAGCCGTTCTGGCTCAGCGAGGCGCGCCGGCTCGATCTGGAGGTGATCGCTCGCGAGCACGCCGCTCACCTGCGCCTCGGCGCCGTGGACATCGTCCAGCCCGACCGGGCGACGGTGGTGCTGCAGGATGGGACCGAGCTCCCCTACGACGCGCTCGTGATCGCGATCGGGGCGCGGTCGGTGACCTGGCTCGGTGGCGCGGTCAGCTTTGCCGGATCCCGCGACAGCCGGGCCATCGCGAACATCCTCTCCGAGCTCGAGGAGGGCAGGATCGAGCGGATCGCGTTCGCCGCCCCGCCCGCCATGGGCTGGCCACTGCCCCTGTACGAGCTCGCCCTGCTGACCGAAGCTCACACCGCGCGGAACGGGGTGGATGTCGAGCTCACGATCGTCACCCCTGAGCACGAGCCGCTCGAGGCCTTTGGCCCGGCGGGTGTGCGCCTGCTCCGCGAGCTGCTGGCCGAGCGCGGGATCGCGCTCCGCCCCGGCGCGACCGCGGAGCGGCTGCAGGGCGGCCGGCTACTGCTCGTCGGCGGCGACAGCGTGGCGGCCGACCGTGTGATCGCCCTGGCCGGGATCGAGGGCCGGCCGCTGCCCGGCATCCCGTCGGACCCGGCCGGGTTCATCCCGGTCGACGAGCACTGCCGGGTGGCGGGCCTCGAGGGCGTGTGGGCGGCCGGCGATAACATCTCCTTCCCGGTCAAGCAGGGCGGGCTGGCGACGCAGCAGGCCGATGCCGCCGCGGAGGACATCGCCGCGGTCTTCGGAGCCGCGCTCGAGCCGGCCCCGTTCCGCCCCGTGCTGCGCGCTCAGCTGCTGACCGGAGAGGCGCCCGTGTATCTCAGCTCCGGCGCATCCGGCCGCTCCGCGGCCGGTTTCTCCCCGCTCTTCTCGCCCCAATCGAAGATCGCCGGGCGCTACCTGGGGCCGTACCTCGACGGCCGCCGGCATCCCGGCCGCCCCGAGGTCCTGACCGACATCGAGCCTCCCTCGGCGGATCTCGCCACCCAGCTCGCCGAGGAGGAGGAGGCCCGCGAGCTGCTGCTGACGCTCGCCGGGGGCGCCGCGCACTTCGGCGATGAGCGGACCGCCCGTCAGTACCGGGAGGCCGTCGAGCACATCGACGGCACGTTCGCGGCCGGAGGCCACACGCCCCAGTCCAAGCGCACCGTCAAGCGCCCGCCGGGCCGCTCCTAGCCGCTCGCCCGCTTCGAGCCGCGAGCGCGCTTTGAGCCGCTCGCCCGCTTGCTGCTCGGCCGCGTCGCCTGGCCGCGCTTGCTGCGCGCCCGCGTTGCCTGGCCGCGCCTGCGCAACTTCAACGCGAGCGCGACCTCCTCGGCGGTGGGGCCGCTGCGATCGGGCCCTGGCGTCTCCAGCACGCACGGGAGCTCCTCGAACAATGGCTCGGACAGGAACACCGCACATCCGCGCTCGCCGAGCTCGCCCGCGCCCAGGTTCGCGTGCCGGTCGCGGTTCGAGCCGAGCGGCTTCTGCGAGTCGTTCAGGTGCAGCGACCCGAGGCGATCCAGCCCCAGGGCCCGGTCGCACTGCTCGAGCGTGGCGGCGAGGTCGGCGGCGCTGCGGATCTCATACCCGGACGCGAGCAGGTGGCAGGAGTCGAGGCACAGCCCAAGCCGCTTCTGACCCCCAGCGGCGTCGATCAGCGCGGCCAGCTCCTCGAAGGAACGGCCCAGCGTTCCGCCGGCTCCCGCCGTGTTCTCGAGGTGGAGCGGGCACCGCTCGGAGGAGGCGAGCGCCTCCCGGATCACCCCGCCGGCCCGCTCGATCGCCTCGCCCACGTGGCCGGTCTTGGCCGACCCCGGATGCAGGACCACGGCCGAGGCCCCGATCGCGTCCCCGACGCGCAGCGAATGGGTCAGCGAGGTGAGCGATTTCACGGCGATCTCGGGGTCCTCGGAGGCGCAGTTGAGCAGGTAGACGGCGTGGATCAGCACGGCATCGATGGGGCTGGCCGCCATCGCCTCACGGAACGCGGCGAAGTCCTCCTCGCCGTAGGCGGTCGGCCGCCACATACGGGGGGATTGGTTGAAGATCTGGATCGAACGGCAGCCGCGATCGACGCCGCGTTCGACCGCGCGCGCGAGACCGCCCGCCGGAGATACGTGGGCGCCGATTAGCATGCTGACCGGATTCTCATGCGCGTTCGCTTTGCTCCATCCCCGACGGGGGCGCTCCACATCGGCGGCGCCCGGACTGCCCTCTACAACTGGCTGCTCGCTCGCGGAGGCGGCGGCACGCTCGTCCTGCGGATCGAAGATACCGACCGTGAGCGCTCGACCCCGGAGAACGTGGAGCAGATCCTCGACGCGCTGCGCTGGCTCGGCCTCGACTGGGACGAGGGACCGAGCTTCCAGTCCGAGCGTGCCGGCCGGCACGCCGAGGCGCTCGAGCAGCTGCTGGCATCGGGTCACGCATATCACTCGAATGCGACCGCGGAGGACGTGAAGGCCTATAAGCAGCTCCATGGCGACAATCGCGGCTTCCGCGGGCAAGCCGAGTCCGACGGCGCCGTCAGGCTCAGGGTGCCCGATCAGGGCGAGACCGTGGTCGCCGACGTGATCCGCGGCGAGACCCGCTTCCGGCATGAGCACATCGACGACCCCGTGATCGCTCGCGCGGACGGCTCGGTGCTGTACAACTTCGCCGTCGCCGTGGATGACCTCGACGCCGGGATCACGCACGTGGTCCGCGGCGAGGACCACCTCTCCAACACGCCCAAGCAGCTGCTGGTGTTCGAGGCGCTGGGGGCACAGCCGCCGCTGTACGCCCACCTGCCGCTGCTGCACGGGCCCGACGGCCGCAAGCTGTCCAAACGCCACGGCGCCGCCTCGGTGCAGGAGCTGCGTGCCGCCGGGTACCTGCCGGAGGCCGTGGACAACTACATCGCGTTGCTGGGCGCGGGCTTCTCCTCCGACGAGGAGTTCTTCTCGCTCGGCGAGCTGGCCCAGCGATTTCGCCTGGAGCGCGTGTCCAAGAACCCGGCCGTGTTCGACGAGCAGAAGCTCAGGCACCTGAACGGCCGCCACCTGAGAGAGCTCGGACTCGACGAGCTCACCCGCCGCCTGGAGCAGTTCACCCGGCGCGAGGGCCTGCGGGGCGCGGTCGAGATCTCGGCCGAGAAGATCCAGACGCTGGCCGACTTCTGGCCCCTGGCCGGGTTCCTGTTCGACGGGCCGGCTGAGGATGAGGCCGCGTTTCAGCGCACGATCTGCAAGGACGACGGGATCGAGCTGCTCGGCGCCTCCCGTGAAGCTCTGGCGGCCGCCGCGGAGCCGTTCTCCGTGCCTGACGTGGAGGCGGCGCTGCGCGGTGTGGTCGACGCGCGGGGGGCCAAGCCGGGCAAGGTGTTCCAGCCCGTGCGGGTGGCGATTGCGGGAACGACCGTCTCGCCCGGTATCTTCGAGAGCGTGGCTCTGTTGGGGCGCCTGGAGGCGCTACGCAGAATCGATTCCGCCCTGTCACACGCAAGCCAGATCTGCGCCTAAACTGACAGCGGCCTCCTGCCGATAACAGCGACTGGGCAGAAGGACCTCCGAAGGTCACGCCATGCCCGTCTGAGAACCGGAAGAGGATGAAAGAGCCCCCAGTGGCACCAGCCGCCGCAGCCGTAGTCCCCGTCGAAGTGGTGGAGGCGACCCCCAGCGAGTCCTACGGAGACCGCCAGCGCCATCACAACGAGGGCCACGGCCGTCGTCTGACGGCGGCGTTCGAGGCGCTCGAGGCCTTCCCCGTGCTGGTCGAGTCGCGCAACCGCGTGATGCGGCTGTTCGAGGCCGGAGACCCCGCCACCGCCGATGTCGTCGCCGCCGTCGAGGCCGATGTGGCCCTCGCCGTGGCCGTCATGCGGCTCGCCAACCGTGTCGAGGGACGCACCCGCGGTCATGTCGAGAGCGCGGTCAAGGCGGTGGAGGTCCTCTCCCCGCGCACGGTGCACGCGATCGCCAGCCGTGCGAGGACATTTGACTTCTTCGAGCACACGGCCGTCTGGCAGGGGATTCCCGAGCGCTTCCGTCTGCACGCGGTCGCCACCCAGCGCGCGGCCGACCGGATCGCCCGCGAGCTCAACTACGAGTCGCGCGACCGGCTGATGGTGACCTCGCTGCTGCACGACGTCGGCAAGCTCGTCCTCGTCCACGCCTATCCCGGCTACCCCCGCCAGGTCCACGGCGAGGCTCGGACCCCGGAAGAGCGGATCCAGCGCGAGCGGCGCGAGCTGGGTGTCGACCATGCGCTCGTCGGCGGCGTGCTCGCGCGGCGCTGGGGAATGCCGACCTCGATCGCCAGCGTGATCGAGCGCCACCACGCCGAGGATTGCGACGGCGAGGCGGCGGTTGTTCGGCTGGCCGACATGCTCGCTCACTACGCGCTCGGCGGCTCGGTGGCGCCGCCGGAGCTGCTGGCGGTCGCGCGGATCGTCGGCATGAAGCCCCAGGAGCTGCGCTCGGTGATGTACGACCTTCCGCTGCCGACCTCCGGTGGCCGGCCCCGCCAGATCGACCCGTGCCCGATGTCGACCCGCGAGGTCGAGGTGCTCCGCCGGCTGGCCAAGGGCATGGTCTACAAGCAGATCGCCGGCGAGCTCGGCCTCTCCACCAGCACCGTGCGCACCCACCTGCACAACGTGTACGGCAAGCTCGGCGCGATGGATCGCGCCCAGGCGGTTCTGATCGCCACCGAGCGCGGCTGGATCTGATCCGGCAGAGGATGATCGGGCGGGCTCCGCCCGCCTGTTTTCGCTTCTGGCGCTGTCGGCGCGCTGCTCCCGCCTCTGGGTGTCATACGATCGGGTTCAGGCGATGATCTCGATCACCAGCAAGTCTCCCTACGCGCTGCGGGCGCTGGTCGAGCTGCACCGCCATGGCGACAGCGGCCCGGTGCCGATCGCCGAGCTCGCGCGCCGTCGCGAGATCCCCGTCCAGTTCCTCGAGCAGCTGTTCGCGTCGCTGCGCCGCGCCGGCGTTCTGCGCTCACAGCGCGGCGTCAAGGGCGGCTACAGCTTCGCTCGGCCGGCCACCGAGGTGACCGTGCTCGAGATCGTCGAGCTCCTCGACGGACCGGTCGGGCAGGATTCGACGGGCGTGTTCGCCGACGCCGCCGAGGCTGCCCGTTCCGTGCTGGCGCAGTCCACGATCGCCGAGGTGGCCGAGCGCGAGGCCCGCGCCGCCGGCGCGGCGATGTATTACATCTAACGAGCCCTGCCAACGGGGTGATCCCCGGAACGCGCCGGCGATCCTCAGCTATCGTCGGTGGTCTATCGCCCGATGCAGGCTGGGAGCCGGCGGACCGTTTGCGGCGGTGCGCACGCGGCGCACGGGTGCGGACCGCATTCTGGGAGAGGGGCCCCCGATGTTGACTCGGCGACAAGTTCTCAAGCGGGGCGCCATCGGCGCCGCCGGTCTGGCGACGGCAGGGACGTTCGATGCGGTCGGTGCACTGGCGGCGAACCCCGCGGCGAAGCGGCTGAAGCCGTACCTCGACAGGATGCCGCCGCTACTCGACAATCTGATCGACGCGACCAGCGCTCGCGGCGCCACGTACGACGTGACCGCTGCGCTCGTGAAGCGCAAGGTGCACAGTCAACTTCCGGCCGCGCACTTCTTCGGCTACCTCCGTGCCGGCGGTCCTGGCATCAACGACCCCGTTGCGTCATACATCGGCCCGGCATTCGTGGCGAAGCGGAACGTCGGCTTCAAGGTCAGATACCACAACCATTTGGCGCCCGGCGACTACCGGAAGGTCTTCGCGACGCGTGGCGCCCGCGGCGCGAGCTACCTCCAGTTCCCGCCGCACCCGGAGGTCAGGATCCTCACCCATCTCCACGGTGGGTTCGTGGCCGGCAAGGACGACGGCAACCCCTATGTCCACTACGACGCCGTGCCACCCGGCAGGGTCCAGACGGTCACCTATCCCAACGAACAACAAGCGGCGCTGTTGTGGTACCACGACCACTACCTCGGGGACACGCGGATGAACGTGGTCGCCGGGCTCGCGGGCGGATTCCTCGTTCGCGATCGAGACGACACCGGCAACGGCAGCTTCGGGTTGCCGCACAACGCCCCAGGCGGGGGCCTGTATGAGCTCCCCCTCGCGATCCAGGATCGCCAGTGGAACGCAGATGGTTCATTGCGCTATCCGATCGATCCGCGCACGGACAACGGGCCGTGGATCGGCGAGTACTTTGGTGACACGATGCTCGTCAACGGCAAGGTGTGGCCGTTCCTGGTCGTCGATCCGTGCCTGTACCGGTTCCGGATCCTGAACGGCTGCAACGCCCGGATCCTGAACCTCAGCATCCCGGGCGCGAAGATCAGCGTGATCGGCTCGGAGGGAGGCTTCCTCCCCAGGCCCGCGAGCGCGAAAGCAATCGTGATGGCTCCTGCCGAGCGCTACGACGTGATCGTCGACTTCGCCGCAGTGGCGGGGAAGACGACGCACATGAAGAACCACGCGCCCGCCGAACCCGTCTCGACGCCTGCGCCGCCGCTCATCCCCGTGATGCAGTTCCGGGTCAACGCGAAGATCATCGGAGGAGGCCATCGGCGCTGGCCAGGCGACCTCCCGGCGTTCAGCGGCGATCTTCGGGCTCAGCACGGCCCCCCGAAGCTCAGCGGCGGCACCGTCCCGGGCCGCACGATCGCCCTCAACGAGGTCGGCGCAGAAACGCGGAATTGGAAGCTGAACCTCAACGCGAACCCCTTCGGTGGGAGGGAGAACACCTTCAGGGAGACGCTCCAGCACAACGCCGTCGAGGACTGGTACTTCGTCAATACCACGTCGGACACCCACCCGATGCACACCCACCTGTTCAGCTTCCAGGTGATGGGCCGCTACAACTACGACGCGGAGGGTCTTCTGGCCGCAATGGGGGGAGCCAACGGCGTCGGCCAAGTCCCCGTGACGAAGCTGAAGAAGTACCTCAGATCGAGCCTGCTCCCGCACGGCCCGGAGGAGTCCGGCTTCAAGGACACGGTCAAGGCGAACGCAGATCAGATCACGGTCGTGCGGGCCAGGTACAGGCTCCCGAGCACCGCTCTCAACGCGGACGGCAGCGTCAGGGGCGGTGAGCAACGCTACGTCCATCACTGCCACATCGTCGAGCACGAGGACAACGACATGATGGAGCGCTTCGCGGTCGTCGACCACGCGCCCGCCCCGCCACAATAGGGAACACGGCGCAGCTCGACGATGCGACCGCACCCTGAGCCCGAGCGGGCAATCTACGTGACCAACTCGCTGTGGAACGACACCCCGCCCTACCGCGAGGCGTCCTGACCTGACCCCAGCCGTTCCCGAAGCCGTCTTTTCCGACCCGGAAAAGGGCCAAGAGCCAAGATCGGCTCCGATCTCGTACGGTTTCCGCCTCATGGCCAGCGTTCCGACCAGCATCGCGGCGTACGTGGGACGCACTCCGATGGTCAAGCTGACAGCGCTGCTCGACGGGGTGGACGTGGAGCTGTTCGCGAAGCTCGAGCAGTTCAATCCCGGCGGCAGCGTCAAGGACCGGATCGGCGTCTCGATGATCGAGGCGGCCGAGCGCGAGGGCAGGATCGAGCCCGGGAGGACGACCATCGTCGAGGCCACCAGCGGCAACACCGGGATCGCCCTCGCGTTCGTGTGCGCCGCCAAGGGCTACGACCTGGTGCTCACGCTTCCGCAGGGGATGAGCCGCGAGCGCGAGGGCCTGCTCCGGCTCTACGGCGCCCGGGTCGAGGTCACCGAGTCGCTCGGCGGGATGACCGAGGCCGTCGACGCCGCCCGCGCGATGGCCAGTCGCGACGACGTCTTCCTCCCGGACCAGTTCTCCAACCCCGCCAATCCGGCGATCCATCGAGCCACCACCGGGCCGGAGATCTGGGCGACCCTCGAGGGTCGCGTCGACGTGTTCGTGGCCGGTGTCGGCACCGGCGGCACGATCACCGGCGCCGGGGAGTACCTGAAGGAGCGCAATCCCGCGATCACCGTGGTGGCCGTGGAGCCGAGCTCCTCGGCGGTGCTCTCGGGTCGCTCGCCCGGACCCCACAAGATCCAGGGCATCGGCGCCGGCTTCGTTCCCCGGGTGCTCAACCGCGATGTGATCGACGAAGTGCTCCCGGTCGACGACGAGGACGCGATCGAGACTGCTCGCCTCCTGGCCCGTCGTGAGGGGGTGCTGGCCGGCATGTCCTGCGGCGCCGCGGTGTGGGCGGCGATCGAGATCGCCCGCCGCCCCGAGTCCCGCGGCAAGCGGATCGCCACGATTCTCCCCGATTCCGGCGAGCGCTACGTCTCAACGCCGTTCTTCGCCCCCTGAGTCACGCTCCCGGCCGGGGCCTGCCAGGCCGGGACTCCGGCGGCGCTACCCTGTGCCGATGCTCGGTTTCGGGCTTCTGGCACGAACCGCGGCGGAGATCCGGCGCGATGTCGCCGCGGCTCAGACCCGCGATCCGGCCGCCCGCGGGGTCACCGCCGCGGAGATTCTCGCCACCTGGCCGGGGGTTCACGCGCTGCTCGCCCACCGCGTTGCCCACGCGCTGCACGGCATCGGGGCGCCGCTGCTCCCGCGCGTGATCGCGTCGACCTCGCGCTCGGTGACCGGGATCGAGATTCACCCGGCGGCCCGGATCGGCGGCGGCTTCTTCATCGATCACGGCATGGGCGTCGTGATCGGCGAGACGGCCCGGATCGGCCGCGACGTCACGCTCTATCAGGGCGTCACGCTGGGCGGGACC
The DNA here is from genome assembly GCA_017882465.1 of Solirubrobacteraceae bacterium. Lineage (GTDB taxonomy): Bacteria > Actinomycetota > Thermoleophilia > Solirubrobacterales > Solirubrobacteraceae > Palsa-465. The sequence continues at coordinate 5,355 of JADGPN010000048.1, read as the reverse complement.
GGGTTCGCCACCGGCAAGCGCCACCCGACGGTCCAGGACAACGTCACGATCGGCTCCGGAGCCAAGCTGCTGGGACCGATCACCGTCGGTCACGGATCCAAGATCGGCGCCAACAGCGTCGTGATCCATGACGTGCCTCCGAACTCCACCGTGGTCGGGAATCCCGGGCACCCGGTTCGCGTCGAGGGCCGGCGCCCGGAGGGGCCCGATGCCGACTGGATTCACCTCCCCGACCCGGTCGCGGATGCGATCAAGGCGCTGGCGAGCAGGATCGCCACGCTCGAGGCCAAGCTCGAGGCGAAGAACGGCGAAGAGGGCGAGCGCCCGCCCGCGGACGTTCACCGCCTGCCGGTCACGCGCGAGGTGGGTGGTCGCGCCAATCCGGCCTACGGGCCTAATCCGGCCGGCGGGTGAGGCCGGGAGCGCCGTCCGACGGCGCTCGGGGATGAGGATCGCGAACCGGTCTAGAGCCGCTCGAGCGGCTCGTGCGCGCCCCGCTGCGCCGCCTGCTCGCCGGTGTCGCCCTCCGGGTCGGGCATGTTCTTGCGCGCCCGCACCAGATACAGGGGGCGCCCCTTGACCTCGTCGTAGATCCGCCCCACGTATTCGCCGATGATCCCGATCGCGATCAGCTCGATCCCGCCCAGCAGCAGCACGGCGATCGTGACCGAGGAGAAGCCCGGCAGGTAGGAGTCGAACAGCCGCAGCGCGATCACGACCGGGATCGCGATGAACGCGATCGCCGAGAACAGGAACCCGAACCAGGTGGCGACCTGCAGCGGGCGGTGCGAGAAGGACGAGATCGCGTCCAGCGAGAAGCGGAGCATCTTCGAGATCGTGTACTTGGTCTCCCCGGCGTAGCGGGGATCCCGCTTGTAGGGCACGGCGGCCTGTGTGTAACCGACCCAGACCGTCATGCCGCGCAGGAAGCGGTTACGCTCGCGCATCGAGAGCAGCGCATCGAGGGCGCGGCGATCGAGCAGCCGGAAGTCGCCCGAGTTCTGCTGCAGCTCCACCTGCGCCAGCTTGTCGAACAGCTTGTAGAACCATCGCGCGGTGGCGAGCTTGAAGCGGGACTCGCCGGCGCGCGCCTCCCGGACCGCATACACGACGTCGCAGCCGCGGCGCCAGTGGTCGAGCATCCTGGGGATCAGCTCGGGCGGGTCCTGGAGGTCGGCGTCGAGCATCACCACCGCATTCCCGCCGGCGTGGTCGAGCCCCGCCGTGAGCGCCGTCTGGTGGCCGAAGTTGCGTGACAGATACACGACCTTGACCCGGGGATCGTTGGCGGCGAGCCGAGCGAGTGCGGCGGGCGAGCCGTCCGTGGAGCCGTCGTCCACGAGCACCAGCTCGAACGCGAGCTCCTCGAGCGCGGCGCACACCCGGGTGTAGAACTCGTCGATCGTCGCCTCCTCGTTGAAGACGGGGGCGACGACGCTGAGCAGACGCAGCGAGCGGGGCGTGTACTGCCCGATCAGCCCCTGCTCGGCGGGTGTGACGTCGTTGCTCATGGCTTCATGTTAGGAGGCGCGACGGCGCAAAGCACCAGTGTCTAGAGCCCGTGCGGCACGTATGCGAGGAGCTGAATTGCCTGCATCACGCAGGTGAGGGCGATCGTCGCGGTGCGCAGCCTGCGGTCGCCGGAGAGGGCCGCGAACGGCAGCGCCCAGGCCAGGTACCACGGCAGCAGCGACCCGGCGCTGACCAGCATCGCGACCGTGGCCCAGCCGGCGCCGGCGATCCAGTCGAGCTCGCCGTGCCACACCTTGCGCAGCAACCAGCAGAACGCGACCACGAATCCGGCCGCCAGAACGTAGCCCGTCGCGTGGCCGACGAGGCCGAGCCCGAGCCGGGTCGAGATGAAGCCGGGGATGCTGTTCCAGTCGCTGCCGGCCTGATTGCGCTGCAGCGTTCCGAGCAGGTGCAGCGGCCCGGCTCCGAACATGGCGACGCCCAGCACGGCCAGCGCAGCGGCCGCCACGCCCGCGCCGGTGAGCAGCTCGCGCCGTCGTCCGGGACGTCCGGCCAGCGCGAACGGCAGCATCAGACCGGCGGTGAGCTTGATCCCGACCGCGGCCAGCGTCAGCGCTCCGGCTGCCCGGTCACGCCGGAGGAGCACCGCGTAGAGGCCGGCGCACAGCACGGCGAGCATCAGCAGGTCGTTGTGGCCACCGCCCACGCCGTAGACGACGAGCAGCGGATTGAGGCCCACGAGCATCGCCGCCTTGACCGGGTCGAGGCCGCGCAGCCGGGCGGCGTTCCACACGATCGCCACGACGACGAGGCTGGACAGCGCCGCGATCGCCTTGAAGGCCAGCGCGCTGGCGGCGATGCCGAGCGTCGCGAACGGATAGCTGAGGGCCGTGAACAGCGGTCCGTAGGCCGACGGTGTGCTCACCCACTTGGCGCCCACGAACGCATACAGGGGATCGAGCGCGATCGCGTGCGGCCCGCTGAGGTATGGGTTGGCGCCGTACAGCGCTCCCATGCGCGCATAGGACTGGTAGCTGAACAGGTCGGTCGACAGCAGCGGAGGCGCCAGCAGCACCAGCGCCTGCAGGCCGGCGATGGTCGCCAGGACCGCGCGGCCCGAGAGCCGGCCCGCGTTCGTGACGGCAAGCACGTAGAAGCCCGACATCAGCGCCAGGGTGGCGATCAGCCCGCCGTGGCCGATGCCGAGCCCGGTGGTCCCGAAGGGCCCAGCCAGCCAGTTGGGGATCGGCCGGACCGACTCCGGCAGCAATGGGTCGGTGCCCGCCGCCGCAAGCGAGAGCAGGGCGCCGCTGACCAGCAGCCCGCTCAGACCGACGGTTCCGGCATGCGCTCGGTGCCGCGAGCTGCGGGCCCGCAACACCGCCGTTCTGAGCCCGTGCGCACCGCCGCGGGGCGTGGCGCCGAGCGGCCCGCTCACGCTCATCTAGATCAGGATGCCCATTGAGCGGAGGAATGCGGTGTGGGCAACATTGCGATTACGTTAGGCTGTCGGCGCCGGCCGCGGCATGGGCCGCGATCGCGGCCGGAGCTTCCCGGCGCAGGCGGGGTACCAGCCACATCGCCTCGATCGCGATGCGGGCGGACATCTTGCTCTGTCCCTGAGTTCTGTCTTGGAACACGATCGGAATCTCGCGCACTTTGAAACCGGCCAGGAGCGCCCGGTAGGTGACCTCGATCTGGAACACATACCCCTCGGCCCGGACGCTTGGCAGGTCGATCGCCTCCAGCACCTCGCGGCGGATGCACTTGAAGCCACCGGTCAGGTCGTGCACGTCGACCCGCAGGATGGCCCGCGCGTACGCGCCGCCGCCACGGCTGATCAGCCTTCTCAGCGGCCCCCAGTCGCGAACGCCGCCCCCGCTCACATACCGGGAGCCGAGCACCAGATCGGCGTCGCGCGCCGCAGCCAGCAAGGGCGCCAGGTAGCGCGGGTCGTGCGAGAAGTCGGCGTCCATCTCCACCACCAGCTGCGCGCCGCCCGTCAGCGCGCGGCTGAAGCCGGCCAGATAGGCGTGGCCGAGCCCCGACTTGGTGGCCCGGTGGAGCACCTCGACGTGAGGGGTCTCGGCCGCCAGCGAGTCCGCGATCGCTCCGGTCCCGTCCGGCGAGTTGTCGTCGATGATCAGGATGCGGTAGTCCTCGCCCGCCACGCGCCCGAGCTCGGTCATGGCGGCGCGCACGATACCCTCGACGTTGGCCGCCTCGTTATAGGTGGGAATTACGACCCAGATCCGAGCACACATCGGTGGGGGAGGGTAGTGGCCGGAGGCCGGCGGTGGGCCCTCGTGCCCCCCTTTCCAGACCCGACCGCGCCACCAGGCATGATGCTCGCGAAGGGGAATCACGATGGACGATCGCGCGACGGCATTTAGAAGCAGGCAGCAGCTCGGGCCGACCAACAGCGTGCTGTATCGCGTCCGCACGCGCAGCCACGAGCCCCACCACCGGCGGCGCCGAGGGTTCGCGCTGGCGCTGGTGGCCGTGATCGCCCTGATCGCCGGCGTGTCCGCCGGATCGGGCGGGGGTTCAGCCGTCCATCATCCGGGCGCCGCCGGCGCCGCCGGCTACTTCACCCGGCTGCAGACGCTCGCCGGCAGGGGCAGCGGGTCGCTCGTGGTCCAGCAGCAGGCGGCCGAGAACGCCGCGATCGACCACACCCTGTCCTACACGCCCTACGTCCGCGTCGCCGGCGCTCAGCACAGGGAGATCGCGCTGACCTTCGACGACGGCCCCGGCCCGTACACGCCCCAGGTGCTCGCGGTCCTGACCCACCGTCACGTGCCCGGGACCTTCTTCGAGGTCGGGGTCGAGGAGCGTTACTTCCACGAGTCGACCAGCGCGATCGTCGCGCGGGGCTACCCGATCGGCGACCACACCGAGTCTCACGCCCCGATGTCGAAGCTCTCGGCGGCCGGCCAGCGTTCCCAACTCCTCCAGCAGGTGTCGGCCACGGGCGACTTCGGGGCGCCGTTCCCGCGCCTCTTCCGCCCGCCCTACGGCCTCTGGAACCGCACCACCCTGTCCTTGCTGCGCGGCCTCAAGATGCTGATGATCATGTGGACGGTGGACACCTCGGACTACCGCCAGCCCGGCGTCGCGGCGATCGTCAACTCCGCCGTCTCCGGTGCCCGGCCCGGCGCGATCATCCTGATGCACGACGCCGGCGGCAACCGTCACGAGACCGTCGAGGCGCTGCCGATCATCATCAAGACACTGACCCGGCGCGGGTACCGCTTCGTCACCGTGCCCCGGCTGCTGCTGGACAACCCGCCCCCGGCCAACCAGCAGCTGCCGGCGGGCCTGATCGAGGGCGGCTGAGCCGCTACCCAAGGCGCCCGAGAGGGTCCCGCACTTCAGTGCGGGGATGAATCGGGGCGGGCGGCTCACGCGGGGCGGGGTTGGGATTCGATGTGGCGTTTGAGCACGTTGAGTGGGAGCGTCGCCGAGGCTGGCGGCGTAGTCGCTCGGGGATCTGAGATGGCCGCGGCATCCGGGTCGGAGCTGGGGAAACTCGTGGCGGGGCACGTGCGCGGAGCGGCGTTTGAGCCGGCGCGCGAGCTCGGACACCGGCATGTGTGGCGGATGGGCGATCAGGAAGTGGACGTGGTCGCGTTCGCCGGAGAACTCGCGAACGAACTCGATGTCGATCTTCACGACGGTGAGCGGCAGGCGCTTGAGGTAGGAGAATCCGCCGTAGCCGGTGCCGAAGTCATCGGCGCGATCTCGCAGCCGAGTTCGCACAGCTCGTGCACGTACGCTTTCGCGGCGGCTTCGTCGGTGGCGAGCGCGGTTTCGGTGATCTCGCAGACCAGCAAACGCGGGTCGGCGCCGGTGTCGCGCAGCCCGCGGACGAGGTCGCTG
>JADGPN010000231.1 GCA_017882465.1 Solirubrobacteraceae bacterium | reverse complement strand
TTCAGCGGCCGCGCCTCGGGCGTGATCAACGTGATCTGCACGTCGCGGCTGGTGCTGCGCGCGCGCTCAGCGGTCATCACGGCGAGCTCATAGAGCGGCACCGGCCACACCGGGTCGTTCGGGAGCACGAACGCAACACTCCTCACCTGGCCGAGCTCGATCTCCCGCACGATCCCACGGAAGCTCTGATCGGCGTCGCGGTCGGTGAACAGCTGCGCGTGCTCAAAGGGTGAGGACTCCCGCCCCCCGAGCGCCAGCAGCAGGGCGTCGTAGGAGACCTCACGGCCACCCTCGGTCTGCACTGTCCGAGCGTCCCCGTCGATCCGCGCCGCGCGGTCTCTCACCCACGTCGCCCCCGCATCAGACACGATCCGCCCCAGCGGATAGCGGCGGGCGCCCTCCAATCCGAACGGCTCACGCACCGCCAACGGCCGATAGACGAACTCCCCCTCCGGGCTGACGAGCGTCACCTGGACGCGGTCGCCGGCCAGCCGGCGCAAGCGCAGCAGACCCTCGACGCCAGCGATCCCGCCACCGCAGATCACCACCTCGAAGCCGGTCATCGCCCCGGGGCTCCTGGCGTGCGGATTGCCCGCTTCGGTCACGCGCGCTCGCTCAGCTCGCGCTCCACGCGGGTGAGTTGCTCTCGGAGCTCTGCCGGGAGTCGTTCGCCGAACGGTGCCGGCCACGGAACATCCCGAACGCCATCCGGAAGCGGCACACCGACAAAGTGCAGGCACGGCACGAAAGACCCGCTATCACCGAGAACGTCGAGCGCGTCCCGTCCCATGCGCGTCATGATCCGCATCGACACCGGAACGTACGCCGAGTCGGTCAGCTGCACGCCGATGCAAGAGTTGTCCGATCGGGGGCCGAACCGAAGGGTCCCTGGATCGCGGTGCGGGCGCACGTCCACATCACAAACCGGAACCGGCGTCGAGGCGCTGGCCACGGGTGGGAGCGGCCGGAGCGTGGCTCTCAGCCGTTCGGACCCGCATGCCCTGACGCGGCGTATGCGGCCGCCTGATCGGGCGGGTGGACATCCACCGCGTTCTGGGAGAACTGCACCGTGGCGTACCGGTTGCTGGTGCCCTGCGGGTAGCAGCTCACCATCGTGCCATCAGAGGAGCAAACGGTCGAGTAGTACTGCTGGGTGTCCGAGCTCCAAGCGGAGACCGTGGCGTTGCCGCTCGCCCCAGCCCGGTAGTACTCGTAGAACACGCTGTTGGCCAGACTGGAGGGGATGTTGTCCGTGGTGAAGATGTTGCCGTTGTAGGTCTTGACGAGCGCCGCTTGGCTGTCCGGTGTCGGCGGAGGCGACGCGGCCACGGTGGTCGTGTTCCCGGGAACGACGATGATTCTGTCATGGGTAATGGTCTTGGGCACGGCGACGGGTTTCGGCGCCACGGGCGCAGCCTTCGTGGCCACGACGGTGCGGGTATGGGCGCCGGGACCAGGATCACGACGGCGGCGACCGCGATCGCGGCCAGGACGACGCCGGCGGCGATCGCGGCGATGATGACCTGCTTCTTGTTGTTGCTCATCGGTTCAGATGCGCGGGATACGTCGGCGGCCATGGTCATCCCCCGTTGCTCACGTGGCTGAGAGATACGCGGGTCCGGGGACGCCGGGTCGAATGCTCGCGATCTGGGCCGGGCGCGTGAGCGCAGCGATGGCTTGCGCCATCCTGGCGACTTGTACGCGTGTGAGCCTCCATCGGCGGCACGACCGGCGACCCCCTTGGTCCTACAAGGGGCCATCGGGCGATCGCGACCCGGGGTTAACCGTATGAACCACCAGCGAAGCCGTAGTGCCAGGCGGTGTCGCATGCGCGACACCGGGTGCCGGTCAGATGCAGCTGCGCTGGCGCCTGGCGGACCGCCCAGCACGGTCCGGCGAGACCGAATCCTCGCGCACACATGAGTGAGCCCACTGAGGCTCGGCGGACTCCCTTCGCGCCGGAACGAGATGCAGGGTGTCGCTGATGAAGCGAGTCGACCGCCTGATGTGGCGATGAATTCGGCGTGGCTCGCCGATCTTATCGTACGGGCGTGGACAGGCGACCGCCGACGATCCACGACTGCCGCCCACGCCGACGTGACGAACGCCAACGGAGGTAACAATGCCCGACTACAAGATTGGAACCCGCGAGGAATGGCAGGCGGGTCGTAATGCACTCGCGAAGCTCGAGGCCGAGCACGCGAAGCTCGGCCAGAAGGTGACCGAGCAGCGGCGTCAGCTTCCCTGGGTTCCGGTGGAGAAGGAGTACCGGTTCGACACCGAGGACGGGAAGAAGACGCTCGCGGAGCTCTTCGACGGGCGCTCGCAGCTCCTCGCCTACAACATCATGTTCGGGCCCGATTACGAGCTCGGCGCCTGCCCCGGATGTTCGAGCTTGGGGGATGAGCTCGACGCCACGCGCGTGCATCTGAACCACCGCGACGTGACGGTGATCTGCTTCTCGCGCGCCCCGATCGATCGGCTCAACGCCTACAGGGAGCGGATGGGTTGGCAGTTCCCGTACGTCTCGACCTACGAGACGGAGTTTCCGTTCGACTTCGGGCTCGCCCTCACGCCCGAGCAGGCGCAGGAGATCCCCGAGGTCAAGGCGATGATCGACAACCCTCCCGAGTGGCTCCAGGACTGGGGGCGCCAGGTCGGAGCAAAGCTCGAGGACGGCCTGCGCGAGGGCCCGAGCTTCATCGCTTTCGCGCGCGAGAACGGAACCGTGTACCACACCTACACGGTGATGGCGCCCGATCCGTTCGTCGCGCCGTACCACTCGTTCCTGCTCGACCGAACGCCGAAGGCTGAGTCCGAGGAGCCCCGCGCCTGGCGCAAGGACGAGTACCCGGACTGATCGCGTAGGGGCGCTGGGTCGCAGTTCGTTCCATCGCGCTCGACGCCAGGGCACCCAGGCGCAGCGCTGGCGAGTGAGGTGCTAGCAGGACCGTCCGCGGTCGACTCGCAGCGAAACGATTACAGTGCCGCTCAATCACAAGAGCGGCCGCCCGTCCCGGCCTCGGCGACGTCCGCGCTTGGAACAACACGCGGAAGCGCGACGTCGCTCGCATGGCCGGCGCTGTGCATAGGCACAAACGCGACCGGCTGCCATGGCCAGCTGGGCTCGCGTCGCAAGCCAGTCCGCCATCTCAGACCGGGACGCTCGCTCCTGGGCGAAGGCGCAAGCCCAGCGCGCTCATCGGTCGATCGTCTCCTGCCTATGCAACGCGGCCGAGGCGCCGCGTGAGTCCGGCTTCCGCACGACGGCAAAGCCGCAGCGGACGTCCACGAGACTCAAACGGCCGTGGCAGTGAGCTGCGACACATCGGCGTGCTGCGCAGGCACGGGGCGCACCGAGGTCGAAGCTCGGCGGGAGTCTCTGTCGTTGCAACCGGGGAGTTCGGGATCGCCGCGAGCGCCCTGCTCCGACTCGTGGCACAACGCGAGCCCCGAGGTCCGTCGCTGCGTCGATGAGGCCGAGCGCGGCGTTCAGCGGCGATCCGCGATGCCGCGGTATCCGACAGCACCGTCGGCGCGGCAAGCCCAACGGACACCCCGGCCCGGCGCCCGCGGAGCGGGAGGCGCGGATGCGGTAACAGGTCAAGGCCGGGAAGCTGGCGATCAATTGGATGAGCGAAGAGGAGAAGGCGGCGTATCGGTTGCCGGAGCCGCCAGAAACTGGGCGACCGCGGCCCCGGCGAGCCGGGGCCGACGAAGGTTCTCTCGACACGTGTCGCCTGAGCCGATCGTGCAGGGCTATTACCTGGGATGCGACACAGTAGGCCAGGCTCGGGATGGTCTGGCTGGCGACACGAACCCGAGCGCTGGGCCTACGCGTGGCGGTCAGGAGACGATCGGCGGGTTAGACTCCACATCGCGCTGTCGGCGTGGATGATTGTCCGGGTGCTCGGGCTGACGCAGCGATCGATAGGACCCCCCCACGCTCAAGGCGCGCACACGCGCGTCCTACCCAGACGCCACCCCACGAGAACCACACAACCACCAGGCAACGAGGAGGGAGGTGAACACCCCAACCCGGCGCACCTGAGCCGCCCACCCCACCGACGAGCTCAACAGTTACACGACATCAGACGACTTGACTGCGCGAGTTGGGACACTGTCTGCGCGACCCGTCACCGCTGCTGCCACTCGCACAAAACGGCCGGTCCCGAACGTCGCCACACCCAGTTCGCGCAGCGCCACCGTGTGCTGAGGAAGCGGCGCGCGAGTTGTCATGCCGTGGTCAACTCGCGCTCTGCACGCAGCCGGTTTCCGACTTGATCGCATTTACCCTCTTCGAGGTGGATGAAATACGCGCGAACGGAGATTTCCCCGTGACTGGGCTTGCGCCGCCTGGTCTTAGGCTTGGGCGAGTTGGTCGACTTATTCGCGGGCTTCGCGGGCTTCTGCGTCATGCTAAACCTTCGAGATCTTCCCGTCGCTGTAGAACTTCGGCGGCGGGCCGGGTGTTGGGTCTCAGGCGATGTGAATGTAGTGGCATGCTCGGTCGTGATGACTGCCCCTACTCGGCCCCTGGGGAGCATGCGGCGCACGGAGCCCGCCGAACGCCTTGGCGTGGGGATCGTGTGCCAGCGCGCAGGGTGCGCGGCACCCCGGGGGGGGACGCGCCCGCAAGGTTCTCGCCGGCTGCTTCGCTATTCTGTCGCTGCAGCTTGAAACGCCGAATCTCCGTCCTGTCCCCAGGGCAGAGACCGGGGGACCCATTGCGGCTTCGGTCGCGGGGGCGAATCGCCGTCAGAGTGCGGCGTAGCGTGATCGGTTCACGCGAGCCCGACAGCTCACCTCGGAGGCGACCAACCGAAAGGAGCACCGAGTGTCGACTGCGCGGTTCGACGTAAGGGGAGATATGCATCCCGCACGCGATCTTGGATCCATCGAGCTGTGGGAGCGCTCGCTCGCGCGCGCACGGCAGCGGCGGCGTCTGGCCGAGGTGAGCCGCCGTGCCCGGCGCAAGCGCAAGAGCGCCTCGTTAGCGGTCAGCGCGGCGCTCGTCGCCGCTCCGGTGCTTCCCCGATTGAGCGCCGCCGCCGCAGCCGGCTCCGGGTCCGCCGCGTCGGGAAGCGTCGATACTGGCTCGCGCAGCCTGCTCGACGCGAGCGGTGGCCCGGTGGTTCTACACGTGGGCAGCGAAGGAGGCCTCGTGGTGGCCGCGCAGCGCCGCCTGAACGAGGTGCTCCCGCTCACCTACCTGAGGGTCGACGGGACCTTCGGCTCGCTCACCCGCACGGCCGTGGTCGACTTCCAGCGCCGCCACGGGCTTCCTCCAACCGGCTCGATCGACGCAAGGACGTGGGCGCTGTTGTTCGACGCCCCCGTGCTGCTGCTCTCGCAGGCTGGCGCGCCGGCAGCCGGCGGCGGCGCTTCGGTCGCCGAGTACAACTCCGCGGTCGTTCCGCGATCGTCATCCGGCTCCTCGACGGGTGCGCGCGTGGGCACGCCGGCGATGCCAGTCGTCCGTGGCGCGCGTCCGGCCGTCAGGGTCTCCAAGCCCGCCGGCACAGGTTCGGCTGCTGCCGGTGCGGACGGCCCGGAGACAGCCCCGAGCTCACAGGGCACCGGCTCGCGAGCGGGGCAGGGCAGCGCTTCGGGGACAAGTCAGGGCAGCGGCGCCAGGACCGGTCAGGGCAACGCTGTGAACACTGGTGCGAGCAACCTCTCGGCCGGCCCGGTCGCCGGCGCGCCCGCGGGCTCGGCCGGTTCCCCGAATATCGGGGTCGTGGCCCCCAACACGCCAAGCTCTCAGCCGTCGACATATGTCCTCACCAACGGCGTCGCGTTGCCACTCCCGCGCAACGACATCGTCAACGGCTACGTTGATCAGGGCGTGGATTACTCGGCTCCCGGTGGCACGCCGTTGTACGCGATGGGTGACGGCGTGATTATCGGCGAGGGGATCAGCGGCTTCGGTCCCAACGCGCCGATCCTCCAGATCACCTCTGGTCCGCTCAAGGGACTCGAGGTCTACTACGGCCACTCGGGGCCCGACACCGTGCAGGTCGGCCAGCACGTCCACGCAGGACAGCAGATCAGCGAGGTCGGTTACGGGATCGTCGGCATCTCGACCGGCCCGCACCTGGAGATCGGCGTTTATCCGCCGGGCCCGATGGGAGCAGGGGCGCGCATGCTCGGAATCATCAACGCCCTGCTGAGCGCCCACTCGGCTGGGAGATCCTGGGGCACAACGGCATCCGTCGCGCGGGTCTCGGCACGCTCAGGGTCCACCGTTGCGGCTACCACCACGGTGAGAGCGGTGCGGACTCGAGCGAGTGCGACGGTGGCATCGAAGGCCACCCCCTCGAAGACCAGCACCGGCGGCGCAGCCTCGGGCGCCCCCAAGACGTCGGCCCAGCAGTCAAAGGCAAGCCCCGTCACGCCGGTGACCACCATGCACGCCAGCACCCCCCCGGCGATAGCCACAAGTAATGCACCGGCTCCGCAGCCGAGCGCTCCGGCTCCGGCTGCTCCGGCTCCGGCTGCTCCGGCTCCGGCTGCTCCGGCTCCGGCTGCTCCGGCTCCGGCTGCTCCGGCTCCGGCTGCTCCGGCTCCGGCTGCTC
>JADGPN010000230.1 GCA_017882465.1 Solirubrobacteraceae bacterium | reverse complement strand
GAGCGCGGCGAACGCGCGGCCCGCGAGCGACCGCGAGAATCCCGCTGCGAGGCGAGCGCCGACACGGTCTGCGTTCTCAGCCCCCGCGAGCGCGCGCACGGCCGCGAGGCGCGCGTCGCCGGCTTCGAGGGCGACTGCGGCTGTCGCGAGGTCTGCCGCGGCAGTCGACAGGCCAAGGCCGAATTGTTGCGCGCGGCGCTGGGCCATCTCGGCGGTTCGCTTCGCCTCGGTACGACGGCCGCTCGCGAGCCACGCGCGGGTGAGGATCTCCAAGAAGGCGACACGGAACGCGCCGGGGATCAGCGGCAATTCCTCCCCGCCACCGGCACGGACGATCGTCTCTGCGGCGCGCTCGGGTTGGCCCGCCTCAAGCATTGCCGCGCCGAGAAAGCTGCCGGCCCACGCGGCTACGACGCTAGGGGCCGTATCGCGCGTCACCGCGACCGCCTCCTGCGCTGCCGCAAACGCGCCGTCCACGTCCCCTGCCGCGAGCGATGTGGCCGCGCCGTTGACAAGCGCCGTGGCGAGTCCGAGCGCGTTGTCGGTCACGCGCGCCGCCTCGACCAACTCGTCGATCAGCTCCGTCGCGTCGGCAAGCCGGCCGGTTGAGAACAGCACGCCCGAGAGCACGAGAGACATCATCGGGAACAGGTCGCCGCGGCCCGTCGCGCGTGCCAGCGCGAGCCCGCGCCGCGCGTGCGCCTCGGCCTCGACGAAGCGCTGCAGCTGGTACTCCGCCGCGCACAGATCCGCCAGTGCGTCGAGTCCGCCCGCGAGCTCTTCATCGGGCATCGCATCGATCAGCGTCGCCGCCTGCGAACCGTGCGCGAGCGCTTCTGAGACCGGTCCCTCGGCGGCCTCCGCCGACGCGAGGATCGACAGCGCGCCGACGGTCAACCCGCGATCCTGGTGCCCTTGCGCCGCGTCGAGCGCCCGCGCCGCCCAGTCCCGAGCACATTCGATATCGGCTCCGTAAAAGGCGCTGGACGCCAGATCGACCATCAGCCTGGCAGCGATTGCCGGGGCCGACTCAGAGACTTCTGTCAACGCCTGCAGCAGCCGCGCCTGGGCCTGGTCGCGGCGACCCAGCAGCAGCTCGATCTTCGCGCACCCCGAGATCAGCCTCACCCGCGTCGACACATCATCTAACGCCGCCAGCTCGACGCCGGCGAGCAGCGCATCGCGGCTATCTTCCAACCGGCCCGTCGCAGCGTATGCACCAGCCAGCGCCGCGAGCAGGCCGAGGCGCTCGCTCGAGGGCGTCGACGTCGGCAGGATCCGAATGGCTGTCTCAAACCACCCGGCGGCGCTCGCGGGCGCGCGTTGGGAGACTGCCAGACCGGCCTCACACAGAAGCATGGCCGCCGCCGCATCGCCGTGACGCGCCGACTGCCCGACGTGATGAGCGCGCGAGATCGCCGGCGCTCCCTGCGCCTGGAGCGCAGCTGCCGCCCGCTCGTGGCACACCAGTCGCGTGCCAGCAGGACACGTGGCGTAGATCGCGTTACGCACCAGCGGATGGCGAAAGCGGAACTGTCGTGGCACATCGCCCGAACGTAGGACCTCGCGCTCGAGCAGCTCGTCGAGCGCCGCGAGCGCATCCGGCTCCGACATCGCCGCTGCCGCGATCGCGAGATCGAGCTCGAACGGGTCGCCAACCACCGCCGCTGCCTGCGCGAACGCACGAGCCCGCGCCGGCAGCCGATCAAGCTCAGCCGCAATCGCCGCTCTGATCGCCGCCGGCACCTCCCGCGCGTCCGTCCAATTCGGTCCCGATAACGCTGGCTTCGGGCTAGCGGCGGCGCGCGCGAGCTGCAGCAGATAGAAAGGATTGCCGCCGCTCTCCCGATAGAGCAGCTCCAGATCGCTCGACGCGATCGCACCCACGAGCCTTCCCGCCTCATCGTGATCGAGCGGCCCGAGCTCGAGCTGTTTCACCTTGCCCGTCCGTACGGCGGCTTCGATCGCCGCCGTGATCCTCGCTGGCGACCGGCCGCTGCGGATCGTCGCGGCGAGCATCACCGCGGCGTCGGGAGGGCGCCTGAGCAGGTGGCCGATGAACTCCAGCGACGCCCCGTCGCTCCACTGAACGTCATCGAGCGTGAGCACCAGCGGCCGAGGGGCCGCGATCCGCTCGATCAGCTCACGCATCGCGTGATGAGTCCGGAAGCGCTCCGCCGCGGTGCTCGGCAGGGCACTCGCCGGACGCAGCGATCGTAACGCCGGGAACACCAAAGCGAGCTCCCCCAGCTCCTCCGCGGCCAAGCGGTCAAACGAGCGGGCGTCAAGCGATCCCAAGTATGCGTCAAGCGCGTCGACGATCGGCCCGAACGGGAAGTCCCGCTCGAACTCGGTAGCGCTCCCCTGCAGCACCAGACAACCAGCCGCCTCGCCCCGGCGCGCCAGCTCCGCGACCAGCGAGGTCTTGCCGATCCCCGGTTCGCCGCTAACGACCACAAAACACGACGCCCCGCCACAAGTCTCCCGCAGCAGGCAGTCCAGCGCATTCAGCTCGCGGTCGCGACCGACGAGCGGGTGAGCCATTTCGATCATTTGCCGTCAGTCCCCGAGAGGGGCATAAGGGGCCACCACCCGCGAATCAGGGTTCCAGAATCCGGGTGTCCACCCGATGTCCGATCGCCCGTGGTCCCCGATCCTCAGCAGCGTCATGCAGCCCTTCTTTCGCAGCTGCGATAGGCGGACCTGCAGCGCCGTTCGCCCCGACTGCGGCGACTGCCCGCTCCACAACTCGTCGATCAGCCGATCCGAGGACACGGTCTCGTTCGCGCTCAGCAGCAGGATCGCTAACAAACCGCGCTGTTTTGCACCCGTGAGCGGGATCAAGGCGTCGCCGTTGGCGACCTCAAGCGAGCCGAGGATTCGGAACTCCATCTCGTTAGCGGGCCGTTAGCGCCGTGAAAGCGAACAGGCTCATTCTCTCCCGCACACCGACCCATGTCACCGACACAAACTCACCTTTCCCGGCTAAGGAGGCCCACAAATGCCAAGCTCTGTTGACAGCGCCCTGAATGAACTCGACAGCCGGCTGCGCGCCCAGAAGCGCGAGGATCGGCATGTCTTGATGCTCGACGCGTCCCGCCGCCAGCTCCTCGGCGCGGCCGGGGAGGAAGGACGACGAGGGTCCGACGTCTCGCGCCGAGCGTACCGCACGATGCCCGCGCGGCGCGCGTAGAGGGGGTGGGGCGGCGATGTCAGCGAGCAGGGATGTCGATTGGGTCGTGATCGGCTCGGGCTTCGGGGGTAGCGTCGCGGCGCTGCGGCTGGCGCAGAAGGGCTACTCGGTCCGGGTCCTGGAGAGCGGGTCGCGCTTTGGAGATCAGGACTTCGCGCGCAGCACGTGGGACGCCAGGCGCTACTTCTTTGCGCCGCGGCTCGGGCTGCGCGGGATCATGCGGCTGACGCCGTTCCCCGACGTCCTGATCGCGTCTGGTGCGGGTGTCGGCGGCGGCAGCCTCGGCTACGCGAACACGCTCTACCGCGCTCGCGACTCGTTCTTCGAGGACCCGCGCTGGCGCGATCTGGCCGACTGGAAGACGGCGCTCGCCCCGCATTACGACACCGCGGAGCGGATGCTCGGCGTCAGCGACGTGACCTTTGACTCCGACGGCGACATCCTCTTGCGCGAGCTGGCCGGCGCGCTCGGCGTCGAGGACACCTACAGCCACACGCGCGTGGGGGTGTATCTCGGGGAGCCCGGTGTTGAGCACCCCGACCCGTATTTCGGCGGGGAGGGTCCGGCCCGCAGCGGCTGCCTGCGCTGCGGGGAGTGCATGGTCGGCTGCCGCCACGGGGCCAAGAACACGCTCGTGAAGAACTATCTGTGGTTCGCCGAGCGCCTCGGCGTGAGGATCGACGCGGAACGGACGGTTACCGACGTGCGGCCGCTGGGCGCACCGGACGGGTCTGAGGGATACGCGGTCACGCACGTCCCAAGCGGCGCGCTGCGCCGCGGCCGCGGCGAGCGGATCACGGCCCGCGGTGTCGTGCTCGCCGCCGGCGCGCTGGGCACCAACCGACTGCTCGCCAACTGCCGGCATTGCGGGTCGCTGCCGCGCGTCTCCGAGCGCCTCGGGCACCTCGTGCGCACCAACAGCGAGTCGATCGTCGCGGTCACCGCGCCCGACGACACGCGCGACTTCACCGCCTCGGTCGCGATCAGCTCCAGCATCTACCCCGATCCCGACACGCACATCGAGCTGGTCACCTACGGCCGCGGTGGCGGCGCGATGAGAACGATGTTCACCGCGCTCGTCGGCGACGGCACGCGGGTCACGCGACCGCTGCGGTGGCTGGCCGCGATCGCCCGCCATCCCGTGCGCTTCGCGCGGCTGCTCGCGACGCCGAACTGGTCGCGGCGGACAGTGATCGTGCTCGTGATGCAAACGGTCGACAGCGCGCTGCGGTTCGCGCCCCGGCGCCGGCGCTTCGGCAGCGGCGTGCGGATCACGACCGAGCAGGACGCCACGCACCCCAACCCCACGTTCATCCCCGCCGCCAACCACGCGGCCGGATGGCTGGCCGAACGGATCGGCGGGATCCCGCAGAGCGGAATCCCCGAGGCGCTGTTCAACGTGCCCGGCACCGCGCACATCCTCGGCGGCGCGGTCATCGCCGCCGACCCCACCCACGGCGTGGTCGACGCGCACGGCCGGGTGTTCGGCTATCAGAACCTGCTGATCACCGACGGCTCCGCGCTCCCAGCCAACCCGGGCGTGAACCCAAGCCTGACGATCACCGCGCTGGCCGAGCACACAATCGCCCACATGCCCGCCACCCACACCCCCGAGCGGCGGCCGGCCGTCGAGGGAATGAGGGCCCGGTGAGACTCATCAGCCCACCTGTGATCGCCGCGCTCATGCCCGCGCTCCGATGCGCCCCGTGCCCGGCCGGGCGAGACTCCCTGCCAACAAAGATCGCCACTCCCAAATAAGGGGCGTCTGACAATCAACGCTGCACGACGCGTGATCGCAAGGGCACGTTCGCAACTACGCCCCGGCCTTGCCCGGCTTAAGGCGATCGATGCCGCGGGGCGCTCGTGACCGGAAGGGGGCGGCAGGCGTGGGCGTACGGGCGAGCGGCGTGGTGGCCAAACCGCTTAGACCGGTTTTCTGTACCAACATTCCCCTGACCCCCTACTCGGCCATCGCCGTGCCGACCCTGTTGCTGATCGGCGGCGCCAGCCCACCGCGCCAGCAGCCCAACGGCGAGGAGCTCGCCGACGTACGCGTCGAACGACTCGACGGCCTCGGCCATGTTGGCGCACGACACCGCCCCTCGTCGCGAGCCTGATCGGCTCGCTCCCCGGCGACAGCTGACCGCCGGGGATCCCCGCGTCACCGAGAGGGTGCCGGGGAGGACGCGTCATGCTGTGGCGGTGAGCCGATCTGTGCCGGTTGTGGGCTTGACGGTGGGGCGTGCGGAGGCGCGGTGGGGACCGTGGACGGGTGGAGCGTTCCTCTTGGACGATGACTACGTAGAGGCTGTGGAACGGGCGGGCGCCGCCGCGATCATGCTGCCGACCGCCGGCATGCTGGCGGCTGATCCGTCGCTGGCGCTCGACCGGATCGACGCGCTCGTCCTGACGGGCGGCTGCGACGTCGATCCCGGCACCTACGGAGATATCGCACAGCGCGAAACGGGACCGACTGATCCGGGGCGAGACGCGTGCGAGATCGCGCTTGTGCGAGCGGCGTTCGCGCGCGATCTGGCCGTCCTCGCGACGTGCCGAGGGATGCAGCTCATGAACATCGCCTTCGGCGGCACCCTGCGCCAGCACCTCCCGGGGAGACAAGGTGAGCAGCATCGTCGCCGGGAGGGCGAGTTCACACGCCACTCCGTGTCGCTGTCGCCGGGATCGCTCGCGGCGCGCGTCGCCGGCGAAGAGCGCCACGACGTCGACTCCCATCACCATCAGGGCGTCGATCGCGTTGCGTCGAACTTGCGGGTCAGCGGCCGCGCCGCCGACGGCCTGATCGAAGCGATCGAGGACCCGTCACGCGCGTTCGCGCTTGGCGTCCAGTGGCATCCGGAGGTCGATCAGGCAAGTGGTCTGATCGCGTCGCTCGTGGCTCAGCTCGTCAACCGAGATGCTGGCCAGGAAGTGGCTCGATAGCCAGCTCCGACGCTACGCCCCGCCGATCATGACGCCGATCGTGCCCACCCGACGCTGCCACTGGGGCGTCAGTGGCGACAAACACTAAGCGTTGGATTTCGCGTGGATGATGGCGCTACCCGTAGGCGGCAGCGCTCGTGCGCTATCTACGCGAGCATGACGTGCAGGTCGTCGAGGTCAACCAGCCCCACGCCCACACTCGCCGGCGCGTTGGCAAGAGCGACCCGATCGACGCCGAGATGGCCGGCCGGCTGTATCTCGCCGGCAAGGCCAAGGCAGCCCCGAAGCAGGCCAACGGGATCGTCGAATCGATCCGCATGCTACGCAACGCGCGCGACAGCGCCGTGAAATCCCGCAGCGCCGCGACCGTCCAGCTGCGCGACATCATCATCACCGCTCCGCAGGAGACTCCGCGATCAGCTCGGTGACTACAAGACGCTGCGTGCCAAGGCCACCATCTGC
>JADGPN010000229.1 GCA_017882465.1 Solirubrobacteraceae bacterium | reverse complement strand
ATGGAGATCACCGAGAAAATGGACATCGAGCAGTGGCGGCGCGAAGCGCCTGAGCGACGAGCCACGTCCGAGAAGGCCCTTGCAGGCTTCAAGCCGCCTCGACGCCAAAAGCCACGCAACATCTTTGAGGCTGAATTCCTGCGCCGTATCGGCACGCCCGAGCGTCTCATCGGTCCTACCACAACTGAGCCTGAGTAAAGCTCACCGTCCGCCCGTAGGCAGTCACGCGGTCGAGAGCGCGTTCGCGGTCGCGGTGGCCGTAGAGGCGTCGCACCAGCTGGCGCGCGAGCTCGTGTTCGTCACCTCCGACGCAGCGCTGACGACGCGCGCGGGAGCGCCCCGAAGCGGGTCCTCAGAGGCTGCGTCGCGCGGAATCCGGCCGAGGCCGGAGTGCCGTGGCGCATCGGCGCGATGGCACGAACGGTGACGCGACCGGCGCTGGTGAGCGGTACGCGTCGCAGGGTCGCGCGCGCACCGCGCGTCCGGACGATCTGCTGGCCGGCGCTCGGCGACGTCGTGACCAGCTCGTATCCGGTGGCGCCCGACACCCCCTGCCAGCTCACGATCAGGGTGCTCGCGCGACGGAGCACGCGCAGGTGCGCGGGGCGGCCGAGGCGCGGCGACGGAGGCCTGAAGCTCGCCACCGTGAGCGTCTCGGCGCGGATCCCGTCGAGCGTGAACTGCGCCTCGATGTGGCGCACGTCGCTGCCCGGCGCCGGGGAGAACGCCAACGTGCCGCGGCCGCCGGTGGCGGTCCCGATCGGCTTGCGAAGCGAGCCGCTGACCTCGACGAACTGGACCGTCTGCCGGGGACGCCGGCGGACGTCGTAGGCGAGCGTGCGCCGCGCCCCGTTGCCGTGGACGCTGGCCTTGACCTGCGCGGGGAGCGGGTCGCTCGCCTCGGCGACCTTGGTGATCGCCGGCGATCCGGGGAGCGTTTCGATCGTGTAGGTGCCAGGGCTGGGGTTGACGAGTCCGACAACGGTCTGGTGCAGCTGCTCGGAGCGCATGATGCGCACCGCCCGCGTGATCGTGATCCCCGGGCCGGCCGGGCTTTCGACGGCCGCGCCTCCGGGCGATACGACGAGTACGCGCGCGGCGCTCGAGGCGGAGTCCAGCGCGACGGCCCGGCTGCGCTGCCCCCGGGCGACGTGGACGGTGATCGGCCCCGCGGGCCGGGCCACCCGGGCCGTGAACACGTTGTCGTCCTTGAAGCGCGACCAGCGGCACCCGTCGAAGGGCCAGAGCTTGATGTCGAACGGACTGTAGACGACGCCGCCGCCGACGTTGTAGGTCCCCAGGAACCCCGCGTCGAGCGAGACGCAGCCGCCGACGCCGACGCTCGACAGGTACGCAATCGCGCCCGCGCAGACGACGTCGGCGACGCACACCCTGATCTGGCCGCTGAGGTTGAAGCGGCCGTTGGCGGCGTTGAACTCGCCGTCGGCGCGGCCGGTGAGCGAGAGCACGTCGAAGAAGTCCGCTTCCACGCCGCCGCCGAAGGCGACGTAGCCCGGCGCCTCGTAGAGGAAGTACGCTTGCGCGAGCCCGATCGGGTCCGAGAGCAGCGGCACCTTGAGCGACGCATCGGCGCCCAGCGCAAGCGTGAAGCGGTTGTACGGACGGCCGTAGAATTCCGGCGGGAAGTCGTTGCCGTTCTCTTCGCGCGTCAGGATGAACGGCGTCGCTTCGGTGGGAAGCGCAAGCACGAGCGCGCCGTCGATCTGGAAGATGCCGAGCGCCGTCAGGCGGGCGCCGCCCAGAAAGCGCGGGGGACCGAGCCCGATGCCGGCGCCGATGCGGTTGAGCTGGACTCCCGCGAAGAGCGTGATGCCGGGGTCGGGGAAGTCCAGGTTCGCGTAGGCCCGCTCGAGCTGGCCATTGCGGATCAGGACGCCGCCCGGCGGGGCCTCGCCCGGGATTTCGCGGGCGTCGAGGCAGACGACCACAACGCACAGCTCTCCCTGACCCTTCCACTCCTGCGTGGCCCGGGTGTAGTCGATCTGGAGGCCCTGCACCCCGAGCGGGCCGATCTCCGCGTCGATCGGTCCGATGCGGAGGTTGTCGAGCACGATTTCCCCGCTGCCGGTCACCTGCAGCCTCACGTCGCCCTGGACGTGGATCCCGCCCACTTCAAGGAAGCTCGGAAGCTGGAGATGAGCAGCGATCTCGGCGCCCGCGGGCGTGTCCGGGGTGCCCGGGGTGAGGGCGACGTTGACGTCGCCGGTGAGCGCGAACCCGCCGAGCGCGGCGAGGCCGCCGACGAGGCGCGGGAACGAGCCGAGCGGTATCCGCCCGGCCGCGCTCGGCGTCGTGTCGAGGCTGAAGTTGGTCTGGTCTTTGAGCCTGATCCCACCGACGGTTGCGGCGGCGTCCGAGCTGAAGACCTTGTAGAAGGACGGGGCGACGATGATGCTCGCGCCGTTTCGCGGGGTGAACCTCACTCCGTCGACGGTTACCGGGCCCTTGGCCAGGTAGGACGTCGAGTCTGCGAGCACGCGTGGGATTTCGCCGACGAACTTGTGGGCCGGGACTTTGAGCGCACCGGACAAGACGGTGAACATGCCGCGCTCCGCGGGCGGGACCTCGGCGAGCGAGTGGATGCGGAAGAAACATCCGGACGCTTCGAGGCTGCCGACGAACCCGGCGTGGACGGTCATCTCGTGGCATATCTCGTCGTCGAGCCTGTTGGCAAGCCCCTTGTCGAAGGCGGCGCCGATCGTGGTCAGGTCCGATGCGTGCCCGCACGCGCTCACCGCGGGCCTGCTGGCCACCAGTGCCCGGACGCGCCCGTCGATCGCCGAGCCGGCCGGTCCGCCGGAGGCGACGGTGAGCGCCTGGGCGAACACGGGCCCCTTGCCCGTGGCGCCAACGGCCTGGACCGAGATCTGCCTGGTGAAGTTGCCCGCCGGGCCCGACGTCCCGGTGGGAGCACGGAAGCTCAGCGTCGTCTGGGAGCCGTCGCAGCCCACGTCGGGCTTGCCGTCCCCGTTGAGGTCCCACAACAGGCGCTGGGCCGGCCCGGCGACCTCCGCGCTCACCACGGCGGTCTGCCCGGCGACTACCGGGGCGGCCACGTGGACGGCGGTGACCTGTGGCGGGGCGCCCCCAGATGCGGGCGGAGGCGCGGGCGGAGGCGCGGGCGGAGGCGCGGGCGGAGGCGCGGGCGGAGGTGAGATTTCGCTGAGCGCCAAGCTCACGTTGTCGGCGTAGCCGTCGTTGTACGAGCCTTCCGTGCGCGTCGCTGTAATCGCGACCACAGCCGAGCGGGCGCCGGTCGGGACCGTCACGCTCGCTTCGCGCTTGAGCAGCGTGGTTTCGTTGTGTCGGTCTGCCGGCGTCACCGGTCCGACCGTCAGCGGCGAGCCGAGTTCTTGGCCGTCGCCGAGCGCTTCGGACTTGAACGTGACGGTGACGCTCGCGGCGTCACCGTCGGTGGCGAACCCACCGAGGTATGCGCTGAGGCTCGCGCGCACGTGGCCCGCGTCGATCTCCGTCGCGGCCCCCGGGAAGTCGATGTACTGTGTCGCCGTGCTGATCGCGTTGGCGGGCCCACCGGCGAAGAAGTTGGTCTGCCCGCCGATGCTGTCGCTGACCAACGTCGACGGGAAGTTGGTCCGTTCGTACGCCATGACGGTGAATTTCGACGACGTTTCCCACCCCGTGGGTTTCACCTGTTCGGATTCGCTCGCCGGGGCGACGTTCTGCTCGGCGCCCGGGTTCTGGACGAGGTTGCCCTGCGGGATGGCCGCGACGGCGAGTGGTGTGCACGCGAGGGACGCGGTGGCGAGTGCGGCGACGACGATGGCCGCCCCGCGGACCGGCAGCGCCTGACGCGAGAGGGGCATGCAGGGATCCTTACAGATGTTCGACCTGCACCCGTAGGGATCCGGATCAGCGCATGGACCGCAGCCACGGAACGAGCTTCGACCGCCTCCTCAGAGAGGCCCGCGACCAGCTCCCCGCCGAGCAGGAGAGCGCACCCGAAAGCCGTCAAGAGGTACCGAAAAGGTACCGGAAGCGCGTTTCGGGCACACTTGGGGCGATCGGTTGCGCTGCTGCTGAGCTTCCAGGTGGGCGATGCCCATCGCCTCCAGGGCTGAGAGGAGTTCCCGGATGGGAACGAGCCGGGGAGAGCCCGGAAGGTCCTGCAAATCGGGGGGTCGCAGGTCTGGCGGGCTGCGCCGCGATACTCATGGTTTCCGGTTGTTGCGGGAGGGTTAAGGACGTGGTAGACCGGCCACGTCCTCTTCGCGTTGGGCTGTCGACTTGACGATGTGACTCCGTCCGCGATCGGGGGAACCGCCGCCGAGCCGCCGCACACGCTGACCTGTTAGCACCGACCAACCCGGGGGGGCCTCGGCGTTCCCAAGCTCTTGCGGGAGGTGTTCGCGACCCGAACAGACCGGTTTGGGCCTGCTACAGGCGAACGAGCGGGCGGTCTGATCGGAGTTTGTGCGCCCTGCGTGGTATCGCGACGACCGGCGCGGTCAGAATGCGCCGTCGACGATCTCTTGAAACCTCGCTTCGTAGCGATGGGCATGGTCAGCGAGATAGACCGCTTGGAGCGTCTCGTCCGCCTCGGAGCCCTCGGCGACCCTGGAACCCTCAGGCACCCTGGAACCCTCAGGCACCCTGGAACCCTTGGCCGCCTTGAGCATGGCGGCCACCGGCAGCTTTAGGGCCGTGACGTCCGCTTCTTCGCGGGCGGCGGCCTCGCGAACCTGGTCGTGGAACCACTTGCATACGAACGCGTAGCCAACGAGCCGAAGCCAGAAGACTGGGTTGCATTTGGGGTTGAACCGGTCGATGAGCGCCTTCATCGGCACGAGCGCCGCGTGGAAGTCGCCGCGCTGGTCGGGATACTCCCAGGCGTGAAGAAACTCGGTATGCATCCCCAGCAGCGCGGGGACGAGGTTGAGACGGTCCCTCAGACGAGTAGTCCAAGGACGACCGGCCGCTTCACGCCCCTGATCGACGCGAAGGCCGCAAGCCAACTGCTCGGCGTCCCCTACACATGGCTGCTGGCCCAAG
Source organism: Solirubrobacteraceae bacterium (assembly GCA_017882465.1). Taxonomy (GTDB): domain Bacteria; phylum Actinomycetota; class Thermoleophilia; order Solirubrobacterales; family Solirubrobacteraceae; genus Palsa-465. Next base: position 1,569 of record JADGPN010000229.1, on the reverse strand, counting down.
CCCGCGCCGGAGCGATCCCCCACCACCGCCTCGGCCACTACGTGCGCTTCAACCCCGACGACCTCGCACACTGGCTGGCCAAGGAGCGGATCGAAGCGGGCACAAAACGGAGGCGACGGTAGACACCTGTGGAACCCGGCGAGGACTCCGAAAACTGATCCGTTGAAATGACGCGTCAGAGCAGCTATGCTCCGTCCATGTTGACCGAGCGTCCCCTCCTCTCCAAGCGCGAGATCCTTCGTGCGCTTGACCCGACCGGCCGGGCAGGCGAGAGCGCGTTCCGCCGCCTCAAGCGAGACGGCTTCATCACCGCTGGCATCGAGGTCAAGCCGCGTCGCGCGGGACGGCTCAGCGGCACGGTGACCGCGTTCTGCGCGCTGAACCGCGACGCCGCGACGGCCTATCGCAAGCAGCGCCCCGATCTGGCCCTCCGGATCGCTGCTCGCGCGGCCAAGCTCGAGTCCGGCGGCGCGGCGCGGCGTCTGGTCGAGGTAGCCAGGCATGAGACGTCAATCGACACAGGTGAGCTGAATCTCGAAGGCATCTACGCGCGCGTCGTGTGCAGCGACCGCCGGCCGGCCGACGACCTCGCACGCAGTGTCTCAAGCGCCCGTCGTGCGCTTGGAAAACCGCTCGCCGACATCGGCGTGAGCACGATCGTGGGAACGATCATGCGCCTCGACGGCGAGACGGCGGAGATCGTCTCCCCCGACGGCGAGCGCTACACGCTGCCGGTGTCCGCTCTCCCCTCAAGCGAGCTCGGCGTCGGCAGCCCCGTCAGCATTCGCGTGGAGCTACTGGGAGACGGCGCGCTGTGGACGGTCGTGGAGCCCGCGTGGTCGGACGTGCCGGCCAGCCAGTCGCAGGATGACCCTTTCGGCGACCTTCGCCCGCGATTGCCTGTCGACCTCGACGGTCTGCTCGGTCATGCCGAGGGCGTTCGTCCGCTGGCTCTGATCGGTCCACGGCTCGCTTGGCGTTAGCCGGTAGCCCGTAGGCTCCTGGCGACGCCCACCGTCCGCGTCGCCCAACCGGTGGACGCCACGGCGATCCGTGCGTTCCGCTGCGGACACCGCCCGTGGTACGTGCATGCAAGACGCGGTCAAGGTGATCCGCCGAGCGGAATCCGTACCGGGCACGCCCGCCGCAGCGGCCCACGGGACGAAGATCTTGCTCTTCGAGACAGACAATCGCCTGATCGCGGTCTCCGTCGTGCAGCAAGCACACAGGCCGCGCACAGCCGACCTTGTCGTGCTCGCAGTCCACGAGGACGTCCAGGGCGCCTGGCTGGACGAGAAGCCAACCCGCCCACTGTGCGTGGCAGCGCTCGAACAGACGGCCCACCTCGCTGCCCAAGATGGCTACGAGCGTATCCTCGCCATCGCCGCCGAGCAGAACAAGAAGTCCGTGAGACTGATCACCCGCGCCGGATTCTCACCCGTGACTCGACTCGACGGCGACTACACCCTCTACCAAGCCACCCTGCCCGAAACCGAGAACCAGAACTCGACCTGATCGCGTAGCGGTCCAGCCGCAACGCACGAGCACGACCAGCAACCTACTTGGGAT
>JADGPN010000228.1 GCA_017882465.1 Solirubrobacteraceae bacterium | reverse complement strand
GCGTGGGCGAGCTCGTCGAGCTCCGCGAAGTCGTAGTCCACCTGCTCGTCTTCGTCGGTGAGCACGGTCAGGGTCTGCTCTTCCAGGGAGAGGCCGGTGACGACCCCGACGGTGCCGTTGAAGATCCCCGCCCGGCCTTTCTGGTAGTTGTTGCGTAGCTGGGTGACCTTGTCCCCGACGCGGAACACCCGCCCGCCGTAGCGCTTCTCGGGCGTCCCGTCGCGTTGCGGGGTGAGGGCTTCTTGCAAGAGGGCGTTGAGGTTGCCCGCTCCGGCGGGTCCGCGATGCATCGGCGTGAGCACCTGAATATCGCGGGCGGGGTCAAGCCCGAACTTCGCGGGGATCCGCCGCGCGACGATGTCCACGAGGAGTGTGGCGGTCTGCTCGGCGGGGTGCAGGCCGGAGTCCTCGGGCGGGTCGCACCCGAACCAGTAGAAGTCCGGGAAGCCGGTGAGCTGTGGGGGCTTGCCGTGGTTGATGCGGTGGGCGTTGACGATGATGCCCGACTGTTGGGCTTGGCGGAAGATCTGGGTCAGGCGGACCCGCGGGATGTTGGTGGCGGCGAGCAGGTCGCGCAGAACCTCGCCGGCGCCGACTGAGGGGAGCTGATCGACGTCGCCGACGAGCAGCAGGTGCGCCCCGTGGCGGATTGCCTTGATCAGCTTGTTGGCGAGGATCACGTCCATCATCGAGGTCTCATCAACCACGACCAGGTCGGCGTCAAGCGGGTTCTCGCGGTCGTATTTCGCGTCGCCGCCGGGCTGGAGCTCCAGCAGCCGGTGAACGGTCAAGGCCTCATGTCCGGTCAGCTCCGCCAGGCGCTTGGCGGCCCGGCCGGTCGGCGCGACCAGCACCACGGTCGCGTTCTTCGCCGTGGCGAGCTTGACGATCGAGCGGACGGTGAAGCTCTTGCCGCACCCCGGCCCGCCGGTCAACACCGCGACCTTGCTGGTGAGCGCGAGCGTGACCGCCTGTTGCTGGCCGGCTGCGAGGTCCTGACCGGTCTGGCGGTGCAGCCACCCCAGCGCCTTGTCCCAGTCAACCTCGGCGAACGCCGCCAACCGCTCGTCGCGCGAGTTCAACAGGTCCAACAGGCCCGCGGCGAGGGACCGCTCCGCGCGATGAAACGGCACCAGATAGACCGCCGCGACCGTGCCGGCGTCCGCAGCGTCGCCGGCTGGCAGCGGTTCACGGACGACACCTTCCTCGGCAACGAGCTCGTTCAGGCACGGGCCGATCAGCTCCCGGGCGACCTCCAGGATCTTCGTGGCGTCGCGGACCAGGTCAGGCTCGGGGAGGTAGCAGTGGCCGTTATCGGCGGCTTGGGAGAGCGTGTACTGCAGCCCGGCCTTGATCCGCTGCGGGCTGTCGTGCGGGATCCCGACCGCCTGCGCGATCGTGTCCGCGGTCTTGAACCCGATCCCCCACACCTCTGACGCGAGCCGGTACGGCTCAGCGCGGACAACCGAGATCGAACCGTCGCCGTAGGTCTTGTAGATCCTGACCGCCAACGACGTCGACACCCCGACACCGGACAGGAACACCATCACTTCCTTGATCGCCTTCTGCTCCTCCCACGCATCGGCGATCCGCTTGGTCCGCTTCGGGCCCAGCCCGTGCACCTCGATCAGCCGCCCGGGTTGCTCTTCGATGATGTCCAGGATCTCGATGCCGAAGTGGGTCACCATCCGCTCGGCCATCATCGGCCCGATCCCCTTGATCATCCCCGACCCGAGGTAGCGGCGGATCCCCTGGATCGTCGCGGGCAGCACGGTCGTGTAGGAGTCGACCTGGAACTGCTTGCCGTACTTGGGATGGCTGCCCCACCGACCGGACAGGCGCAGGCTCTCCCCGACCTGCGCGCCCAACAACGGCCCCACCACCGTCAACAGATCCGCGCCGGTCCGCTCGGTCGCGACCCGCGCGATCGTGAAGCCGGTGTCCTCGTTGGCATAGGTGATCCGTTCCAGCACCGCCTCCAGCACCGACTGGCTGTGCGGCGGAACGGGCGAGGAAGGCGCCGACGAGCTCACGTATCGGTGTTGCGCTCGCGGATCGTCTTGCGCAGCGAGTCGCGCAACGCGAGGATCTCCCGGTCGCGCTCGTCAAGCTGCGCCTGCAGCTCGCCGACACGGCCTTCGAGCTCAAGCGCGCGCTGGCCGGCGCGCTCAGCCTGCTCGATCAGCGATCCGGGCGGTCGGGGCAGTTCGGCCTCGAGCTCCCGTCCGGCCTGCTGGGAGAGCTTGCGCTCGAGCACCGTCAGCTGCTGGTCCTTGCGCCTGAGCTGCGCGCGGAGGTTCAGCAGCTCGGCGCGTAGCGAGGTGATCGTCACCCGTTCTTCGGCCAGCTCGCGCTCGGCCTGGTGACCGGCCTGCGTCGCGATCATCTCGGTGACCTGCGCCTTGATGTCGGCGTGCTTTTTGTCGTGGATGAACTTCTCCGAGACGCCCGCCCTGCGGGCGAGTGGCGCCCACTCGATCTGGAGCCCGGAGCTGATCATCACTCGCGCGGCACAGAGCACCGCCTCGCGCTTTTGCTCCGAGCGCAGGCTGTGATGGGCGCGCAGGTGCTCGGTGGAGGCCATCAGGGAGCCACCCCGTCGAAGGTGGCGCCGACGTTGAGCACGTTGAGCTCATGGCGCGCCGGCAGGCGCTCGATGATCGCTGAGCGGTTAGTGCGCTCGGCTGAGAGCAGCTCCTGAAGTTCGGCCCGCTCCGCCTCGGGCAGCTCGCCGAGCGTCTCTCGGATCCGCCCGATCAGGTGGCGCACCCGCTCGATCTCCTCCTGGGAGGGCAGCGCGGCCGCACGCGCCCAGTGCTCAAGCTCACCGGCCGCGGACTCGGCCAACAGCCGCTCACGCGCGGCGAGGAGCTGGCGCTCATAGGTCTCCAGAGCGGGCAGATGCGAGAGGTCGGTGCGGAAGTGCTTGCAGCCCAGGCACTTGTGCATGAACTTGCACGCGCCGCCCATCGAGGCGACGTTCGCCGGCTCAACGCAGGCGCCGTAGGGAACGGCCAGCGAGCCGAGCGCCATCCGCTTGCGCTCGGCCTCTGCGAGCTGCTCAAGGCCGCGCATCAACCGCCGGCCCTCGTTGTCGAACAGCGCCTTGGCGCCGAGCTCGGCGGCGCGGCGACGGCGCTCGGCGCGGATCCGGAAGTAGCCGCGGGTTGTCTCAAACGAGTCGTGGTCCATCAGGTCCATCAGCTCGGACTCGCTCGCGCCCTCATCCGCGAGTCGCTGGGCGTAGGAGTGGCGAAACGCGTAGGGGAAAACTTTGGTGCGGTCAAACGGCTCGCCGTCCGGGCCGATCAGCTCGACCAAGGCGCTCATCCACTTGCGGACTGTGACCGCCAGCATCGGGGGCGCAAGCGGCTTGCGACCGGAGCGGTTGGCGTACTGGCGCGGCAGGAGCGGCAGCCGGGTCGGGTCGGCATCGGGAAACCGCTCGCGCGCCGCGGCCTGCATGCGCTTGATCAGCCGGCGCTCCTCGGCGAAGATCGGCAGCTCCTTGCGCGTCTTGGGTCGCTTCTCGGGCCGGTAGACGAACACCGCCAGGTGCTCGAGCTTGCCGTCCTCGCGCACGCGCTCCTCGTGGTCAAGACACTGCAATGGGGCATGCGTGATCTCCTGCGGCCGGCGGCCAGTGCGCATCTGCAGCTCGACCGCGCAGGCCAGCGCCTCGCCGGCGGTCTCGAGCAGCAGCGCGATCGCTTCCGCCGAAAGCAGCTGGTCGATCACCACTTGCGGCAGCGCCCGCTCGGGCTCGCCTTCGGGGTCGCGTGCCGCCACACGGGGACTGTCGGCGACACAGAAGGCGAACTGATCTGAGAGCCCCGCGGCCGGTCCAGGCGCCCGGCAGAGCCCGCGCACGTGAGCTTCACGCAGCAACGTCCGCAGCCATGAGATGCATGCGCCCCGGCGGGCATGTGAGATCTCGCCGACCTGCTCGCGCGCGAACAGGTCGGTCAAGAAATCGACGACGTCTTGGCGCCCCAGCGCGCTTGGGTCCTCGCCCCGGTCCACGCGCAGCGCCAACACCGCTGAAAGCGGCGCCGCGAATTGCACGCTCGCGCGGAGCGTGTGGAAACTATGCGACACCAGTCGCTCGCGGTTCCACTGCTTGACCAGCCCGCGCAGCCACGGCTGGGTGATCACGCGATAGTCGATGACCTTCCGCCCGCCGTCCGGGCGCAGCAGCCCCATCCGCCACACGTCCAGCGAAAGCTCGCACTCGGGATCAGCAAGCAGCCGCTCAACCGGGCCAGATAGCTGACGGTGCAGATTCCGGGACCAGTCGCGGCGGAGTGCCAGCTCCTCAAGCAGCGAGCCCGCGCCCGTATGCACGATTGCGTCGACCAGACACTGCAGGCGACGCGTGCCCACCCAGGCATAGTCGCCGTCCAGCCAGAGCTCCTGAACGCCATAAAGGATCTCAAGCCGCGCTCGTTCAGGCAGCGCCGATAGATCGACCTCGCGGCTTGCCTCGCGCGCTCCCCATAGCCGGCTTGCCGCGAACTCCGCAAGGTCCGAGCTGCCCTGCTCCCGCCAGCGCGCATGGCAGGACTGGCACAAGCGCGAGCGCCGGCGGGCTGCCCAGCGCTCGCAACGGAGGCAACGCCCAAACGACAGGCGCGGCAACGCATCGGCCGCGTACCCCTCGGCGGTCTGGCCGGCAGCCTTGCGGGCCTGGTCGCAGCTCTCACACAGCCCGTTGCGCCTGACAGCCGGCCGCTCATGCCCTGGCGTGCGGCACACCATGCACAGCAGCTGCTCAGCGCGACCGTCGTGCGTGAACACGCGCGGGATCGCCACGAACTCCTCGACCGTGCCGGCAAACCGTGCGAAGCGCAGCTGGCAGGCGTTGCACAAGGTCGGGCTGGACTCGATCGCGGCAGCGCATCCGGCGACCGGACACAGCCGATAGCCGAAGACCGAGTGTTCCGGCGCCGGGCGAAACAGCTGCTCACCAGGGTCATAGCCCGCCTTGATCAGCCCCGGCAGATCCACCACCCGGCGCAAGCGCAGCAGCGCGTCCTCGCCTGCAACGGGCGCTCGCAGCGCGATCACCGGCGCAAGCTCAGCTCCGGACACTGCTCGCCTCCTTCTCGCGCTCGGCACCGGCGATCCCCCGCATCCGCCCGTAGGCGCGCTCAACAGCCGCCCGCAGCGCCGCCGCGCCCGGCTGCACATACACCTGGGTGCTCGTGATCTGTCGGTGACCAAGCAGCTCCCCGATCAAGACCAGCCCGGCGCCCGCGGCCTCGAGCCCTGACGCGAAGCTGTGGCGCAGCTGATGCGGCGTCACCGCCGCATCAAGGCCGGCGCGGCGGCTCAACGAAGAAACCAGCGCGCCTAGCCGGTCCGGGGTCATCCCGCGGCCGCGGTAGGCGCTCTGGAGGTTGACCAGCAGGCGATCGCAGCCGGCCGCCTCACTCACGGCGGCGCGCTCAAGCAAATACTGATCCAGGCAGAACACCAACAGGTCATCGGCGGGCACGATCCGGGGATCGAGGCTCTTCGAAGCGCCGCCGTCCAGGTCCTCGCGCCGGCGCACGTGCAGATGCGGCCCCGGCTCGGCGCAGCCGACCTCGCGCGACGAGTCGGCCAGGTGCACGTCTGACATGCGCAGCGTGACCGCCTCGCCGCGGCGCAGGCCAGCCCGCCCGAGCAGCGCCAGGATGCTGCGGTCCCGCCACGTCCGGCACGCCGCCATCAAGCCGACGAACTGCTCGATGGACACCGTCTGAGGCCGGCCGCGCTTGGCGACCCGCAGCCGGTGGCGGGGCCGCTCATGCAGCGTCATCTGCTGGTCCTCGACCACCCCGACCGGCAGCCTGAACCCCTGCTTCACGGAGAAGAGCGCGGGCAGCACCTCGCCGTCCAGCATCCCGCGCGCGACCGCCTCGCGGTAGAGCTCGCGCACCGAGGTGAGGATGTGGTTGATCCGCTCGGGCGAGCGCAGCTGGCCCTGACCCCGGCCGCCGCGCTCGATCGGCGTCACCGCGAGGCAGTGCACGAAACGGTCCAACTCAAGCGCCGCCCGGCGCAGCGAGCGGCCGCTTCCCAGGCAGAACTCGAAGAACACCGCCAGATTGCCGGCATACACGCGCGTGGTGCCAAGCGCCTTGCCGCTGCCGAAGCGAAGGCGACGCAGGTAGCAGTCCGCGACCGCTACCGGCTCGTAGGCGCCGTCATAGACGGTCCAGTACGCCGACACATCGCCGCGCACCATGAACGGGCGAAAGCCGGGCTGGTGGACGGCGCCGAGATCGAGATCGAGCACCGCGCGGGAAGGTAAGTCATGCCACGGACGGAACGCCGTGCTGAAAAGACACGCTCCGGTGCGCGAAACCCCGCTCTCAGTAAGTCACGGTGCGCGTTCTATGTGTCCTGAAAAAAAATTCCTGCCATATTCGAAACTAGCGTGAGGCAACAGCCGCCGCTGTGCGACTCATTTGACGCTCACGGCGACCTTGGCGGAGCTCGCGGGCGCGAATGGATAGTCCGCTTCGTGGAGGGTCGTGACGGAGAACCAGAAGTGCACGGTTCCGTTTCCGGGCGCTGGCGTCCAGGTGGTGTGGAAGCGGCCGTCGGGCGCGATGTCGGGGATCCCG
>JADGPN010000047.1 GCA_017882465.1 Solirubrobacteraceae bacterium | reverse complement strand
ATCGCCCTGATATCCGCCGTCGGGGACCTCGTCCCCGCGGGCCCGGGCCCGGACGGACTCGCCGAGCAGCCGGATCTGCGAGCCCGCGTCGTTGAAGTAGTACTCGCGGGAGACCGCGTGGCCGTGCTGGTCCAGGATCCGGGCCAGCGCGTCCCCGTAGGCGGCGTGGCGGCCGCTGGCCGCCACCAGCGGGCCGGTGGGATTGGCGGAGACGAACTCGACCAGGATCCGCTCGGCCGGGGCAGCCCCTCCGCGGCCGAACCGATCCCCGGCCGCGAGCACGCCCGAGAGCGCCCGGCGGTGCCACTCATCGGACAGGAACAGGTTCAGGAACCCGGGGCCGGCGATCTCGGTGCGCTCCAGGCTGCTGCCGAGGCGCTCGGCCAGCTTGGCGCCTAGCAGCTCGGCGATCTGGCGCGGCGAGGAGCCGAGCACCGGCGCCAGCAGCATCGCGGCGTTGGTGGAGTAGTCGCCCTGGCCCTCGTGCTTGGGTCGCTCGAGCCTCGGGGCCGCGGCGAGCTCACCCTCGCTCCCGCGGACCGCGGTGGCCGCGGCGAGCACCGCTGCGCGCAGCTCTTCCAGCGGAGCGATGGCTCGGTCCTCGGTGTGCATCACGCCGCCGGAGTGCTGGCCGGCTGAAAGACCCGCTCGAGGTGCTCGAGCGCCGTCGGCGTGCCGAGCGCGACGAGCTTGTCGCCGGCGCTGATCACGGAGTGAGGAGCGGGCTGCGGCTCGAGCCGGCCGTCGGGATGGCGCAGGGCCACGATCGTCGACTGGCCCCGGATGTCGGCGATCGTCTTCCCCGCGCCCTCACATGCGGGTGTCACCTCGATCTCCTCCATGCGGTAGTCGGCCACGGCCACCGCTCCCCCGACCTGGGGGTGCAGCGCCACGCGAGCCATCTCCGTGCCCGACGTCTTGTAGGGCGAGATCACCCGGTCTGCGCCCGCGCGCAGCAGCTTCTTCTCCGAGTCCTCGGCCGACGCCCGGGCGATGATGAAGATGTCCGCACGCAGCTCGCGGGCGGTCAGGGTGATGAAGATGTTCTCGGCGTCCGAGTCGACGCACGCGATCACCCCTTTGGCCCGCTCGATCCCGGCCTGAAGCAACACCTCGTCATCGGAGGGCGAGGCGTCGATGAACTTCACGCCCACGTCGGCCGCCGGCTCGCGATTGTCGGGATTCTCGTCCACGACCACGTAGGCGGCCCGCTCCGAGCGGAGGTCGCGCGCGACCTGGCGTCCGACGCGGCCGAAACCGCAGATGATGAAGTGGTCGTTGAGCGAATCGATCCTGTTCTGCATTCCGCGCCTCGAAAGCAGGCCGCTGAGCTGGCCTGATACGAAGAACTCCGCTACCGTCGCGAGGCCGTAGAAGAGCGTACCTACCCCGAAGACGAGGATGACCGCCTTGAGCGCGCGGCCGCCGAAGTCCTGCGGGTCGGGGACCGTGCCCAGCGTCGTGATCGTGTCGAGCGTCCACGAGAAGCCGTAGGCGAGCGACGTTCCCTCCAGCGCCGCGAACCCGACCATCCCGACCAGGGTCAGCCCGGCCAGGGCCGACATCAGCACCACCAGCCGGCGGTTGAACTGCGTCAGCTCGCGACGCTCGTCGGCCCGCGAGCGCCCGATCGGCTGGTGCTCGTGTCTCTCGGCCACGCTCGCAGCCTAATCGCCCGCAGCCTCAGTAGTGATACGGCTCTCCGGCGAGGATCTTGTGTCCGCGATAGAGCTGCTCCAGCAGGACGACGCGAGCCAGCTGGTGGGGCAGCGTGATCGCGCCCAGTGAGAGCCGGTGGTCGACGTCGGAGAGGTCGAGCCCGTAGGGACCGCCGATCACGAAGCACAGATCGCGGCCGCTCTGGCGCCGCTCCTCCAGGAAGCGACCGAAACCGATCGAGTCGGTGCACTCACCGTCGCGGTGCAGCAGCGAGACGTACGCCCGCTCGGGCAGCCGCCGGACCACCTGGTCCTGCTCGCGGACCTCGACCAGCTCCAGCCTCGCGTGGCGAGCCAGCAGCTTCTGGTAGTGCTGCACGTCGTCCGCGAACGGAGGGCGCAGGCGACCCACGGCGACGACGACGCTCCGCACGGTGGGATACTAGGAGGATGGACGATCCCAACACGCCCGAGCGCCACATCAACATCCACTTCTCCCCGGAGATCATGGCCGGCGTATACGCGAACTTCGCGAACGTGAGTCACTCCGACTACGAGTTCACGATCACCTTCGCCCGCGTCGACCACGAGGTCGAGGACGACGAGATCCCGGGAGTGGTCGTGTCACGCGTGAATCTGTCGCCGAAGTTCATGCGCGAGCTGATCGAGGCGATGCAGGACAACTACTCCAAGTGGCAGACCCGCGAGGGAATCAAGAACCTGCCCGAGTTCGGTGGCTCCGGCCCCAAGGAGCCCGAGGAGTAGAGAGCGGGGGGCCCGCGCCGCCACCGGTTCGGCGGCGATCAGCTGCCGCTACTCTCCGCGAACGCCACCGCGGCGCCGATGCGCTCGGTCGTGGGGGGATGCGTCGCCAGCAACGCGGTGAGCCAGCGGGGCGGCTCCAGGTCGGCCACGTTCTGCACGGCGATCCGGCGCTCGAAGGACACGAACGCCTCCGGCGCGCCCGCCAGCTCGAGCGAGAACGCATCGGCCCGGCGCTCGATCGCCCGGGACAGCCGGTTTCCGACCAGCCCGATCGGGGCCGAGACGAGGCCGGCGGCCAGCGCCAGCGCCGGGAGGGCGGCGGCGCTACCGCGTTCCGGCGAGAGCGCCCAGCTGACCCGCTGCACGGCGAAGGCCGCGAACGGCGCCACGATCGCCGCATAGAGCACCCCGCGGGGAACATCGCGATGACGCACGTGCGCGAGCTCGTGAGCCACCACCAGGCGGATCTCATCCCGGGTGTAGCGGTCGAGCAGCGTGTCGAACAGGACCACGCGCTTGGTCGGCCCGAGGCCCGTCACGTAGGCGTTCGCGGCCGTGGTCCGGCGGCTCGCATCGACCGAGTACACCTCGCCGACCGTGACGCCGGCGCGCCGGGCCAGCTCGAGCACGTCCGAGCGCGTCTCGCCCTCCGGCAGCGCGGTGAAACGGTTGAAGACCGGGTCGAGCACGACCGGCGCCAGCACGGCGAACAGAGCGCCGACGAGCACCGAACCGGCACCGGCGGGAGCCCACCAGCTACGCGGATAGCGCCTCGTGGCGGCCACGGCCGCCACGCCCGCGCCGGCCGCGAGCCCGGACTGGATCGCGCTCGCCTTCACGAGATCCACGCCCCAACCGCCCCAGGACTGCGTGACGAGGCCAACGCGCTTGGCCCGAGCCCGCCCGATCGCCGCCAGCGGCAGCGGGGGAAGCGAGAGCGCGAGGCTCAGCCCGGCGCCCGCTGCCGCTCCGGCCACCACGGGACGCTCGGAGAGGCGGCGCAGAGCGCGCGGGGGGCGGCGCACCAGCAGCGCCAGCGCCCCCGTCTCGACCGCTGCGCGGGCCATACCGAGCATGAACTGCGGACGGGCGAACTTCTTTCCGCGCTCGATCTCCTCCTCGGTGAAGTAGGATCGGGCATCGATCCGCGCAGGGTCGAGGCCCGTTTCGCGAGGCGCCAGCCATCGCGCACCCGCTTCCGCAGCGGCAAACGCCATGAGCATCGACGGAAGCGCGCGTGAGCGTGGAGGGTTTCTCACCGAGGGGACTGAAATACGTGGTCGCATGAGGGTCGCTGTCGTATCTGACATACACGGCAACCGGCACGCCTTCGAGGCCGTGCTCGACCAGATCGAGGCGTCCGACTGCCAGGAGCTGTGGTGCCTGGGTGACCTCGTAGGCTACGGGGCCGAGCCCGATGCGTGTGTGGAGCTGGCTCGCCGGCATGCGGCGATCTGCCTGGCCGGGAACCACGACCTGGGCGTCGTGGGCACCCTCTCGCTGAGTGAGTTCTCACGCGGGGCGGCACTGGCGGCCAAATGGACCGACGAGACGATCGCCCCGGAGACGCGGGAGTACCTGACAGGGCTCGAGCCGGTCAACCTCGACGAGGAGGTCGGCCTGTTTCACGCCAGCCCGCGTGATCCGGTCTGGGAGTACGTGCTCTCCCCTTTGCAGGCCGAGCTGTGCCTCGATGTCCAGCGGCACCGGATCTGCCTGATCGGCCACTCGCACGTGGCGCTGTCGTTCTCGCGCGCCGAGGGGGAGCCGGCGACCGGTGAGACGCACTCCGCCGGCGAGCAGCTGGACGCGAGCGCCGGCGAGTGGCTGATCAACCCGGGAAGCGTCGGCCAACCACGTGACGGCGACCCGCGAGCGGCGTGGCTCGTGCTTGAGACCGAAAACTGGACTGTTGTGTACAGGCGTAGCGCATACGACATCGTAGGTGCGGCCACGGCGATCCGCGCCGCTCGTCTCCCCGATTCCCTCGCCGAGCGACTCAGCTATGGCCAGTAAAGTCAGACGGCCGATGCGTCACTCAATACGTGCACTGCTCGCCGGCGGGCTCGGCCTGGCGGCTTCACTTCTTGTCGCCTGCGGCGGCAGCGGTGGCCTGCTCTCCGCCGGACAGGCGAACAACCTCTCGAGCGCTCTGGATCAGGCCTCGGCGGCCGTCAGCGCCGGGCAATGCGGACAGGCCCAGGGCGCCGTCAACAGCTTCAACAACCAGCTCGCCGCCCTGCCCGGATCGATCAACGCGACGCTGCGCAGCAACCTCAACCAGGGCGCCAACACAGTCGGCCAGCTGGCCGCCAAGGACTGCCTGAACGTCACCAGCACCGCCACGAACACGACGACTAACACAACGCCAACCAACACCACGCCGACCACCACCACGGCTGCGAACACGCAGTCGACGAGCAGCAGTTCGACGTCCACGAGCACGCCCACGCCGCCGCCGGTGACCACACCGCCTGCAACAACGAGCACTCCCTCGGGTAGTACAAGCACGGGCAACAGCGGCGGCGCGGGGATTGGGGGCGGCTCCGGCGGCAGCGGGGGCGCTGGTACCGGAACGGCAACGGCAGCGGGTAACCAGAGATGACAAGCACAACCACGATCGCCGGTCGCTATCGACTCGAAGGACGCCTGGGCGTGGGCGGCATGTCAACCGTCCACCTCGCCTTCGACCAGCGCTTGGAGCGCAGCGTCGCGATCAAGCTGCTGGCCGAGCATCTCGCCGACGACCCCGCGTTCGTGTCGCGCTTCCGGCGCGAGGCGCTGGCGGCGGCCCGGCTCGTGCATCCGAACATCGTGCAGGTGTTCGATTTCGGCTTCGATCAGGGCTCGCACCAGCATTTCATCGTGATGGAGCACGTCAACGGCCAATCGTGCGCTGAGATCCTGCGCGACCGCGGCCACCTCAACGTCGAGCAGGGCGTCGACATCGTCTGCCAGGCCTGCCGCGGGCTCGAGTACGCGCATCGCAACGGCGTCGTGCACCGCGACGTCAAGCCCGGGAACCTGCTCGTCTCCGACGCCGACGTGGTCAAGCTGGCCGATTTCGGCATCGCCCGGGCGGCCGATCAGTCCAGCATCACGCAGGTCGGATCGGTGCTGGGGACAGCCGCGTACCTGTCCCCGGAGCAGGCCCGCGGTGACGAGGCCGGACCGCGAGCGGACCTCTACTCACTCGGGGTAGTCACCTACCAGCTGCTCTCGGGACGCCTCCCCTACGAGGCCGGATCGCTCTCCGAGCTGGCGCTCAAGCAGCAGCGCGAGGCACCGATTCCGCTGCAGGACCTCAACCCTCGGGTGCCGCCGGAGCTCGCCCACGCGGTGGCGATGGCGCTGGCGATCGACCAGGAGGGCCGGCCGGCCGACGCGCTGGTGCTGGCCGAGGCGCTGCGCAAGGGGGCCCAGGGAATCGGCCCCGTGAGCTCGAGCGCGCCCACGGCGCATCTCGGCACGGCGGCGTCCACCCACGTGATGGCCGCCGGCGAGGAGCCGACGGCCTCGACCCGAGTCGCCACCCGCGCTCCGGGCGGCCCGCCGAGAACCGGCAACTCCCAGCGTGCCGCCCCGGCACGGGCGGCCAGCGCCCCCGCCCCACGCCGGCGCCAGCAGGCTCCCCCCGCTCCGGCGCGTCGATCCGGCGCCGGCAAGGCCGGCCGTCGACTGGGGGCACTGATCGCCACCCTCGCGGTCTTCCTGGTCGCGGTGATCGTCGCCTCGCTGATCGCCACCAGCACCTCCAATACGGTGGTGCACTTCCGGACCGTCGTGGCGAACGACACGCAAAACGCCATCAATCAGGTCAAGAGCATCATCTCGCAGTACACGAAGTAGGTCCTTCGTGGGGCTTGGTGAGCCTGTGTGGGGGTGCGCTGAGCTTCGCTCGAGCACCCCCGAGATGTGGCCTCAGCTCGCTCCTTGCCACCCCGTGACCGTTCGCGCCGGCTCGTTTCAGCGGCCGGGTGCGTGGACCGCGTGGTGAGCTCGCGGCGGGCGGGTTGCCCGGGGCGGCGGTGTGGCCGTCAGCCGGCCGATCGCCCGGGCGTGGCGCCGGCTCGGAAGGCGGCGGCCACTTCGGGGAAGCGGTCCTCGGTGATCGCTTGGCGGAGGTCGCGCATCAGCCTGGCGATGTAGCTGAGGTTGTGGAGGGTCACGAGGCGCATGGCGGTGAGCTCGTGGGCTCTGATCGCGTAGTGCAGATAGGCCCGGGTGAAGCCCTCGGAGCAGGCTGGGCAGGGGCAGTCGGGATCGATCGGCTCGTGGGCGTGGCGGTGGGCCGCCTTGGCGAGGTCGACTCTCCAGCGCGCAGAGGGGTCGGAGACGATCGCCACGCCGTGACGTCCCAGGCGGGTGGGCATCGCGCAGTCGAACGTGTCGATGCCGCGCTCCACGCCGGCGATGAGATCGTCGACGTCGCCGATCCCAAGCAGATGCCGCGGGCGCTCGGGGGCGTGGCGATCGAGCTCGGCCGTCGTCCACGACACGACCTCGTGCATCTGCGCCTTGTCCTGACCGAGCGAGCCGCCGATGGCGATTCCGTCGCACGCGCTGGCGGCGACCGTGTGGGCCGACTCGCGTCGCAGGTCGTGCTCGACGCCGCCCTGGACGATGCCATAGACGACCTGCCCGGCGGGGCCGTGGCCATCGTGCCACCGCAGGCAGCGCTCCAGCCAGCGGTGCGTGCGCTCGGTCGAGCGGGCCGTGTACTCCCGGGTGACGTGAAGCGGCGTGCACTCGTCGAACACGAGCGCGATGTCGGAGCCGAGCGCGGCCTGAACCGCCATCGAGGTCTCGGGGCCCATGAACCGCTCCCGGCCGTCGATGTAGGAGCGAAACCGGACCCCCTCCTCCTCGATCGCCAGAACCGAACCGGTCCTCTCACCCGGGCGCCCCCGGCCCTTGATCTCGTCAGCGACGGTCCCGTGGCCCATCGAGAACACCTGAAAGCCGCCTGAATCGGTGATCACGGGCCGCTCCCAGCGCATGAAGCGGTTCACCCCGCCCGCCTCCTCCACCAGCTCGGACCCGGGAGCGAGGAACAGGTGGAAGGTGTTGGCCAAGATCAGCTCGTAGCCCAGCGCCTCCACCTCACGCGGCTCGAGGCCCTTGACCGCGGCCTTGGTGGCCAGCGGCACGAAGGCCGGGCTGCGCACGCGGCCGTGGGCCAGATCCAGCTCGCCGGCACGGGCAAGCGAGCGGTCGTCACGGGAGATGACCCTGAACACGGCCGGGACCCTACCCGTCGACCCCCGGTGGCCACGCCAGCTCCAGCGGCCCGGCCTACTTTGACGCGAGCAGCCGGTCCCAGTAACCTGCCAACGCCTTCAGCTCGTCGCGGCTGAAGTGCCCCAGGAAGCGCTTGCGCACTGCTTCCAGATGGGCCGGGCGCGCTTGCTCGAGACGCCGGAGGCCCCGGCGGGTGAGGACGGCATAGGCGCCGCGTGCGTCGTCGGCGCACGGTTCCCGCTCGATCAGGCCCTCCCGCTCGAGCCGGTCCACGAGCCGGCTCAGACCGCTTCTGCTCAGGGCCACGGACTCGGCGAGGTCACGCATCCGCATCCGCCGCCCCGGGGTTTCGGCAAGCTCGTGCAGAACGCCGAACGAGCTGAGCGGAAGCCGATGATCGGCTTCGAGCACGGAATCGATCTCCTTCAGAAGCCGTGCATGAGCCTTCAGAAACCCGCGCCACGCGACGAGTTCGGTCCCGTCCATAGAATTCCCGTCACCACGATTGGCAGACACGAGGGGCCTCCCGCCCACACATCGTCAGTCACAATACCAATGTGGCTCTGTCGGCCGCCCCCGTTCGGTGGGCTCCAGGCCGGGCACGGTCGACGCCGGTCCCGGAGGAGCGCGGCCATCAGCGTGCCGCGGCGACGATGGCGGCGAACGACTCGGCGTCGAGACTTGCCCCGCCGACCAGAGCGCCGTCGACGTCGGGGAGCGCCATCAGCTCGGAAGCGTTCTCGGGCTTGACGCTGCCGCCGTACAGGACGCGAGTGCGCTCGGCCTCCTCGCGTGAGCGGTCCGCGACCAGCGCTCTGACGAAGGCGATCGCCTCCTGCGCCTGATCCGGGGTGGCGACCTGGCCGGTGCCGATGGCCCAGATCGGCTCGTAGGCGATCACGACGTCTCCGAGACGGTCGACCGGGACCTTGGCGAGATCCTCCTGAACCTGGTGGCGGAGCTTGCGCTCGGTGTCGCCCCGCTCGCGCTCCTCCTCGGTCTCACCCACGCACAGAATGGGTCGCAGGCCCGCGTCCAGCGCCACGGGAACCTTGAGCTGGAGCGCACGGTCGGACTCGCCGAAGTACTCGCGCCGCTCCGAATGGCCCAGGAGCACCCCGTGGACCCCGACCTCGAGCAGCATCTGCGCGGAGACCTCGCCGGTGAACGCGCCCGCTTCGGCGTAGTGCATGTTTTGCGCGTACACCTCGACCCGCGATCCGCGGGTGGAGTCGAGCATCGCCGGCAGGCAGAGATAGGGCGGGCAGATGGCCACGTCGACCCCGTCGGCGGTCGAGACGCGCGGAAGCAGCGCCTGAATGAACTCCTCGGCTTCGGCGACCGTCTTGTACATCTTCCAGTTGCCCGCGATCAGCGGTGTCCTTGTGCCTGGGCTCATGCCAGCGCCTCCACGCCGGGCAACTCCCGGCCTTCGATCAGCTCGAGCGCGGCGCCCCCGCCGGTCGAGAGGTGAGTAACACGGTCGGCGAGCCCGAAGCGCTGCAGCGCCGCGGCCGAATCGCCTCCGCCGACGACCGTGGTGCCGCCCGCGGCGGCGACCGCTTCGGCCACCGCCCTCGTACCGGCGGCGAACGGCTCCATCTCGAACGCCCCCATCGGCCCGTTCCAGAACACGGTCCCGGCCCGGTCGATCAGGGCCCCGTAGTCAGCCGCTGTGCGCGGCCCGATGTCGAGGCCCATCCATCCGTCGGGGACCTCGACTCCGTCCAGGGTCTGAATCTCGGCCTCGGCGTCGAACCGGTCACCGACGACGAGATCGCGGGGCAGCTCGATCGTGGCCCGCGACTCGCCCGATGGCTGCAGCGTCCGCTTGGCGAGCTCGACATCCTCCTGCGCGCACAACGAGGACCCGATCGCATGTCCCTGCGCGGCGAGGAACGGGAAGCACATCGCGCCTCCGATCAGGAGCGTGTCGGCAACCGCGAGGAAGCGGTCGATGACCGCGATCTTGTCGCTCACCTTCGCGCCTCCGAGCACCGCCACCAGCGGCCGGCGGGGGTCCTCCAGGATCGAGCTCAGCGTCTTCACCTCGCGCTCCAGAAGGTGTCCCGCGGCACGGTCTGAGACCAGGTGCGCGACCCCCTCGGTGGAGGCGTGCGCGCGATGGGCCGAGCCGAACGCATCGTTCACGTACACGTCAGCCAGCTGCGCGAACTCCGCCGCCAGAGCGGGATCGTTCTTCGTCTCGCCCGGCTCGTAGCGAACGTTCTCGAGCACGAGGATGTCTCCCTCGCCGAGCTTCTCGGTGAGCGCGCGTACCTCGGGGCCGACCACATCGGGGGCCAGCGTCACGTTCGCGCCGGTCAGCTCGGCCAGGCGGTCCACCGCGGGCCGCAGTGACAGCTCGGGCTCACGGTTCTTGGGACGCCCGAGATGGGACGCCAGCACGAGTCTGGCGCCGCGGCGACGGAGCTCCTCGATCGTGGGCAGCGCGGCCCGGATCCGTGTGTCGTCCGCGACCTTGCCGTGATCGAGCGGAACGTTGAAGTCGACCCGCACGAGCACGCGCTTCCCGCTGACGTCGCTGAGGTCCTCCAGCGTCCTCACAGGATCTTCTGGATCAGATCGACGAGGCGGTTCGAGTAGCCCCACTCGTTGTCGTACCACGAGACGACCTTGACCATCGTCCCGTCCATGACGGCGGTCAACTGCGAGTCGAGGATCGATGAGTGCGCGTCCTTGACGATGTCCGAGGAGACGATCGGATCCTCGGTGTAGGACAGGATTCCCTTCATCGGGCCCTCGGCTCCGGCCCTGAAGGCGGCGTTGAGCTCCTCGACCGTCGTCTCGCGGTTGGCCTCGACGGTGAGGTCGACGACGCTGCCGGTCGGGACCGGCGCCCGCACGGCGAAGCCGTGCAGCTTGCCCTTGAGATCGGGGATCACCACGCCGATGGCCTTGGCCGCTCCGGTCGAGGCGGGGATCAGGTTGATTGCCGCGGCACGGGCGCGGCGCAGGTCCTTGTGCGGCATGTCCTGCAGGCGCTGATCGGCGGTGTAGGCATGGATCGTGGTCATCAGGCCGTGCTTGATCCCGACGAGGTCGTTGACGATCTTGGCCACCGGGGCGAGGCAGTTCGTCGTGCACGAGGCGTTGGAGATGATGTGATGCTGATCCTTGTCGTAGGTCTGATCGAAGTTCACGCCGAGGGCCACGGTCACGTCGGGGTCCGTGGCCGGGGCCGAGATCACGACCTTCTTGGCCCCTGCCTCCAGGTGCTTGGCCGCGCTCTCTCGATCGGTGAAGAAGCCGGTCGACTCGATCACGACGTCTGCGCCGATGTCGCCCCAGGGAAGCGCGGCGGGATCACGCTCGGCCAGGACCCGGATCTCCTTGCCGTCGACGCGGAAGCCGGTGTCGGTCGCCTCGATCGTCCCCGGGAACGGGCCGTAGGTCGAGTCGTACTTCAGCAGGTGGGCGATCGTCTTCGTATCGACGAGGTCGTTGACGGCCAGCCAGTCGACATCAGCGCCCCGCTGGTAGGCGGCGCGGAAGACATTTCGGCCGATGCGGCCAAAGCCATTGATCCCGACACGTACGGACATTTGCGCGTCCCTCAATTTCGTTGCGGCGGCTAGAAGCGGGAAATGCCGGCCAGTGCCCCGGTCGGCTTCTCAAGCCTAGCTAAATCACGCGCCCGGAATCACGCCCCTTTCACCGCCGGCTGACGACCTCCACCCGGAGGCCATCGGGGTCACGCAGATAGGCGGCGTAGTAGCGGCGACCATATTGCGGACGCATGCCCGGAGGCCCGTCGTCGCTCCCGCCGGCGGCCATGCCGGCCGCGTGGGCCGCATCGACGGCCGCCTTGCCGCTCGCCCGCAGGGCGACGTGTCCATATCCAGGGCCCGGCGCCCGGCCGCGGGCGACGATCCACAGCTCCGGTCCATTGATCCCGTACGCCACCGCATGCTCGGATTCGAGCATCCGGCGTCCCCCCAGCGGGAAGAACAGGGCGTCGTAGAACCTGCCCGAGCGACTGAGGTCGGACACCTCGAAGCCGACGTGATCGATCATCCGGGCGCGGCCCCGCCGAGACTAGCTCGGCCGCTCGATGTCCCGATGGGTGACCTCGACCAGGTAGTCCTTGGCGGCGCCGTAGCGGCCGGCCAGGTGCTCGGCGATGGCCACCGAGCGGTGGTGACCGCCCGTGCAGCCGATGGCCACCACGAGGTGAGCCTTGCCCTCGGCGAGGTACTGCGGGAGCAGATAGTCGAGCAGCGGGTGCAGGCGCTCGTAGAACGCGTCAAGCTCGCCGTCCCGGTTGACGAAATCGACGACCCGCTGGTCGCGCCCGGTGAGCGGCCGCAGATCCGGCTCGTAGTGCGGGTTGGGCAGAAAGCGCACGTCGAGCAGCAGGTCCGGGTCGCGTGCCGGCCCGTACTTGAACCCGAAGCTCTGGAAGGTGACAGCGAGCCGTCCTGGCGTCCGGCTCGGCAGCAGCTCGTCGGCGAGCTTCCGCCGCAGCATCGCGGCAGTCATGCCGCTGGTGTCGATCACGACGTCAGCGCGCGACCGCAGCGGCGCGAGCAGCGCGCGCTCGCGCGCGATGCCGTCGGCCACGCTGCCGGTCGGCGCCAGCGGGTGCCTGCGGCGGGTCTCCTTGTAGCGCGTGAGCAAGGTCTGCTCGTCCGCCTCCAGGAACAGCACCCGGTGCTTGAGCCCGGCCGCCCGGAGACCGTCGAGGATCTGCGCCAGACCCTCGAAGTAGCTGCCCAGGCGGACGTCGGAGACGACGGCCGCCCGGGCCACCTTCGACCCCTCGTGCATGAACAGCTCGACCAGCGAGCGGATCATCTCCGAGGGCAGGTTGTCGACGCAAAAGTAGCCCTCATCCTCGAACGCGGCCATCGCGGTCGACTTCCCCGCTCCCGAGAACCCGGTGATGATCACCAGGTCGATCAGCGCCGAGGCGGGCTCCGGCACGGCGGGAGAGGGCTCGTCGAAGCTGCCCGGTCGCGACGCTTGCATGCCTGAAGCTTACGATCGCGCCGGACGTGCGACGGATGAGGGCTCACCTAGTCCCGGGCAGCGCCGCGATGCTCACCAGCTGATCCGCCGCGTCCGCTGCGATCCTGACCGGGTGAACGCGCCGGACGTCGTCCAGACCGCCCACGACCTGATCCCGCTCGCGGCCGCGTCGGCCCCGGCGAGCGAGCGTGAGTCGAGCCTCGCCGCCGAGGTGGTGGCGGGAATCGCCGAGGCCGACCTGTTCCGCCTCTGCGTTCCACGCTCGGTCGGGGGCCACGAGGCGGGGGCAGGCGAGATCGTGGGGGCGATCGAGGCACTGTCGCAAGGCGACGGCGCGGCAGGTTGGTGCCTGATGATCGCGGCCACCGCCGGCCTCGTCTCGGGATGGCTCGAGCGAGCCTCCGCCGCGGAGGTGTTCGGCCGACCCGACGCCCCCTGCGGGGGCGTGTTCGCCCCCCGTGGACGGGCCGAGCCGGACTCGAGCGGCTACCGGGTCACGGGACGGTGGCCGTTCTCCAGCGGCGTGCGGCACTCGGCCTGGATGCTCGGTGGCTGCGTGGTCCATGAGCGAAGCGGCCCGCGCCTGCTCCCCTCCGGCGCCCCGGACGTGCATCTGCTGGTGTGGCCCCGGGCGGAGCTTGAGATCGTCGAGACCTGGTCAGTGACCGGCCTGCGCGGGACGGGGAGCCACGACATGCAGCTTGACGGCATGCTGGTGCCGAGCGCCCTCGCCGTGTCGCTGTTCACCGGCGCCCCGGTCGAGGACGGTCCGCTGTACGCGTTCCCGATCTTCGGGCTGCTGGCGGTCGGTGTGGCCGCGGTGGGGCTCGGGATCGCCCGCGCGGCGCTCGATGACCTGACCGCGCTCGCGGGTGCCAAGACACCTTCGATGAGCACCCGCCCGCTCGCCGATCATCCGTCTGCCCAGGCGACCGCGGCGGGCGCCTGCGCTCAGGTGAGCGCTGCGCGCGCGTTCCTGTACGAAGCCGTCGAGGAGGCCTGGGCGGAGGCGGTGCAGGCACGAGCGGTGACGCTGGAGCGGCGCGCCCGGCTCCGCCTGGCGGCGACGCACGCCGCGGCGGCCTCGGCGGCTGCGGTGGCGGCGGTCTACCACGCCGCCGGCGGCAGCTCGATCTACACCACCTCGCCGCTCGAGCGCCGGTTCCGCGACGTCCACACGCTGCGCCAGCACATGATCGTCGGTCCCGCAACGTGGGAGCTGGCGGGACGCGTGCTGCTCGGAGCGCGCATCGACGCCACCATGCTCTGAAGCCACTCTCACGCCGGCCGGCACCGGGCGACGCCGGGCTACACGCCCGTCTTGTGCAGCTCTCGGTGCAGATCGCGGGCCAGCTTGCCCGACAGGCCGGGTACCGCCTCGAGCTCCTCACGACTCGCGGCCAGGATCGCGTCGGGTGAGCCGAAGTGCTGAAGCAGCGCGCGCTTGCGCGCCGGTCCGACCCCCGGCAGCTCGTCGAGGATCGAGGCCTTCATGGCCTTGTCGCGGCGCACGCGATGATGGGTGACGGCAAACCGGTGGGCCTCGTCCCGCACGCGCTGGAGCAGCTGCAGCTCCGGCGTCTCGTGGGCCAGCTGCAACGGCACCGGGCGGCCGGGAATGAACACCTCCTCGATCCGCTTGGCCAGCGACACGACCACGACGCCCCGGTCTCGGAACCCCGACAGCGCGCGCAGCCCGGCCGAGAGCTGCCCGCGGCCACCGTCGATCACGACCAGATTGGGCAGGGCGGCGAAGCTCGGGTCGTAGTCCTTGTCATGCGGTGAGATATCGCGCTGAGCCTCCCAACGGGCCAGCCGCCTCGACAGCACCTCCTCCATGGCCGCGAAGTCGTCCGGAGCCCCCTCGCCGCCAGAGGCGATCTTGAACCGGCGGTAGTCGGACTTCTTGGGGGCCGCGCCCTCGAAGACGACCATCGAGGCCACCGTATTGGTCCCCATCAGGGTCGAGATGTCAAAGCATTCGATCCGGAGCGGGATCGTGTCGAGTCCGAGCGCGAGCTGGAGACCGTCGAGCGCCTCGACCCGCTGCTGGCGCCGCCGCTCGGAGCGCAGCTTCTCCTGATCCAGCGCCAGACGCGCGTTGCGCTCGGCCAGCTCCAGGATCCTGCGCTTGTCGCCCCGCTCGGCCGGGCGGATTTCGACCGGGCCACCGCGACGGTCGCTGAGCGCCTGCGACAGCGCCGCATGCTCGCCGAGCTCGCGCTGCACGACGAGCAGCGGCGGGACCATCATCGCGCTCGCGTAGTACTGCAGGATGAACGCTTCAGCGACCTCGGCAATCCCTCCGCCCACCTCGTTGTCCAGGTAGAAGCTCTGGCGATCAGAGAGGACGCCGTCGCGGATCTGGAACACCTGCGCGTTGGCTTCTGTCCCCTCCAGCGCGATCGCGATCGTGTCGAGGGTGCCGACGGCGTCGTTGGCCACGCGCTGGCGCTCGAGCAGCGAGCGCACCGCGCGCAGCCGGTTGCGCTCCCGCGCCGCATCCTCGAACCGCTGCTCGGCGGCGGCCGCTCGCATCGCGCCCTCGAGCTGGCGCTCGATCTCCCGATAGCGGCCGGACAGGAAATCGATCACCCCGTCGATCCCGGCGCGATAGTCCTCACGGCTGACGTAGCCGACGCACGGAGCCTCGCAGCGCTTGATGTAGTAGTCGAGGCAGGGAGAGCCGCTGCGGCGGCCGGGCTCCGGCCCGTCGCAGGAGCGGAACATGAACACCTTGCCCAGCACCTCGAGCGTCGACCGGACCCGCTTGGCGTTGCTGTAGGGGCCGAAGTAGGCGCGATCGCGCCGATGTCGCTCGCGCGTGAAGTAGACGCGGGGGAAGTGCTCGTCGAGGGAGATCGCGATGTAGGGATAGGACTTGTCGTCGCGCAGCCGGATGTTGAAGCGCGGCTTGTACTGCTTGATGAAGTTCTGTTCGACCAGCAGCGCCTCGGCCTCGGTGTGGACCACCAGCGCCTCGATGCGGTCGATCATCGGCACCAGATCGCTGCCCGCCCGGGTGCTGGGATTGGAGAAGTGCGAGGCGACCCGCTTGCGAATCGATTTCGCCTTGCCCACGTAGATCACGCGCCCGCGCGCATCGCGGAACAGGTACACCCCGGGCTCGTCTGGGAGGTCGCGGCGCTTCTCGGCTGGGGTGATCGACACGACCTTCGAGGATACGAACTGGCCATCGGAGCGCTCCACCGGCCGGCCCCGGGGCAGATCACTGCCGCGGGAACCGTCAGTCTGCGCTCAGCGACAGCACCAGCCCCGTGATCGCCATCATCAGGGCGATGATCGCGAGCGTCTCGCCCAGCCCGGCGCCCGGAGTCAGCGACAGATCGCTGGGCACGCTGTTGGCCGGGTTGAAGATGTTCGCGGCGCCGTTGGTCGGCGGCGAGCCGAGCGCGTGCAGCACGAACGCGAGCCCGAGCGCCGACGCGAACACGGCGATCAGCCGGGCGACCCGGGATCCGACCAGCGCCACGCCGAACAGACCCGCCGCCAGCAGCGCCAGAACGACGTCGGCGGCGGAGTAGACCTGCCACGCGGTCGGGTCCCGGGGCACGCCCCGGAGCGGGCCGTAGGCGCCGAACAGAGCCACGAGTCCCGGCGAGAGCTGGTGGCTCCAGGTCAGGAACAACGACCCGAACAGCGCCACCGCTCCGGCAACGATCAGCCAGTCGGAGACGACCTCTCGATGCTCCGTGCTCACAGGCGCGGCAGTGTACGGGCGGTGCTGCGCCGGGCGCGGCGCGGAGGCCGTCAGCCGCGGCGCGGCGCTGAGCGTCGCTGCGGAGCGGCCCGGCACCAACAGCAACCTGCTGGCCGACGAGCTGCTCATCGACGGGAACGCGGTGCTCAATGGCATACCGGTGGAGCTGGCGCCGGTCCGGGCTGCGGAGACCGTGCCGGGCTAGCCGTCGCCGGTGACGCCGTCAGTACTGGCGCGCCGACCAGATGATCGTGAAGGCGGCATAGGCTGCGCCGCCGACGAGCACGAACCATACGATGATGCCGCCGCCCGACCGCCACAGGCGGGACGTTGCGGTGATCGTCAGCGTCGCCACACCGACGGCGACATACAGGATCGCCCGGCGCCGGTCGCCAAGCGAGTAGAGCGTCATCCGATGCTGGCGGTACATCAGCGAGGCGAACCAGGCTATCGAGGCCAGGAAGGCCAGCGACACCGTCTGGATGGCCACCTGCGCGCCCGTCCCACCGCCGGGGAGCAGCACCACGAGCGCGGCCAGCGCCAGCACGATCCCGACGTTGCGCACGTTCGAGTTCATCAGAAGGTGATGGTACGCCGCTCGATTCCTCCGTACGCGCGAACGGTGATCACGGCGGCGCCGTGCAGCGTGGGCAGACGCGTGCGCTGCAGCTGGCAGGGCGCCAGTGTGCGCGCGGGCCCGCCCCGGCGCCCGACCTTGATCGACACCCGCCCCAGGTGCCACAGCTTGAGCTCGAGCTGTGGTCGCGGCGCGGTCCCCTGCCCGATCACCGCGAGCTTGATCAGTGAGCCGGCGGGCAGGCGGCCATGACGCGGCCGGGGCACGGCGGCACGGTAGCAGGTGAACGCATCGACGCCGAGGGACCGAAGTCCCGCCTGGGCCGCATAGCCGAGATGGCCGAGGCCGAACAGATCCTCGGTGCTGCGCAGCAGGCTGAAGTGGTTGTAGGCGGTGTTGTCGACCGTGCCCGGATCGATGTACGGGGACAGCAGCACGGCCCCGGTGCGGCCGCCCCCGAGCCCGGGGAACAGGAAGCCGTTGCTGACCACGTTCGGGAACTGCCTCTCGCCGCAGCAGGCGCTCGAATCGGTGCCGTCGCTCTCGTCGAACACGACCGCCAGCAGCCCGCCGGCCCTGTACGCGGGTGAGCGCAGGATCCGCGGTACCCAGGTGCTGAGGAAGCGGTTGTCGCCCGTCAGGCCGCCGACATGACCGTCCACGCAGGTCGCGTCGTGGCCGTCGTTGCACAGGTTGGGAGTGATGAACGAGTAATTCGGCGTGCTCGCCGCCGAGGCGAGATCCGCGGGCAGGCGGTCGAGCGGAACGTCGTAGCGCGCGCACGCCCCGCTGTCGAGCAGCGAATGGAAGTAGACGAACGGGTTGTGCCGAGCGGCATACTGGTCGCCGACCCGAGCCCTCTGGGTCGAGTCCGGCGACGGGAAGGCTGGGTGCCGACAGGTCTGGGGCTGGCCCGGCGCGTTGCCCATGTCCTCCATGTAGCCCTTCCACGTGAGCCCCGCCCGGGTCAGCTGGTCGGCGATCGTGCGCACGCCGCTCGGGTAGACGCAGCCGTCACCGATCGCCTGCCCGTCGGCTCTGATCGTCCCCGGGATCACGTTCACGTACAGCTGGCAGTCAGCCTGGGTCAGCACGTTGGACCCCTGACCGCTGACGAGGGCGAGGTAGTTGCCGAGGCTCTCGTGCGTGACCCCGTAGAAGTTGGGCACCAGCGCACCCTTGCCGGGCAGGGTCAGCGACAGATACGGAGCGGCGGACTGGTACCCGAACGTCTCGTCGAACCCCTTGTTCTCGAGCACGATCACGAACACATGCTTGATCGGTGGAAGCGGGCTCGCGGCGCTCGCCCGGGCCGGCGCGAGGGCCAGCAGCGCCAGCAACACAACCAAGGCGCGCGGAGCGCGCCCCATTGATGAAGTCCTCCGCGGGCCATCCTGGCCCGCGGTCTGACGATGAGCTCGGCCTCCGGCCTCGCGAGACCGTTCGCGCTGCGCGCTCACTATTGACCTCTGACGGCGTTCGGACCCGGTGGTGGCGGCTGCGAGTGAGCGCCGTGCACCGCCTTCCAGAGGGCCGCGTCGAACACGTTCTGGGGTACCTGGTCGCGAGCCATCCAGTTGTATCCGCGGGTCAGGTCGCGGTTGGCGGCCGTGTTGGGGTTGCGCTCGACCAGCGGATAGGAGGGTGGGATCACGTTGTAGGGCTCGGAGTTCGAAGGCGTGGGCTGGAACACGTCATACATCGGCGTCGCGGCCGCGTCGGGCAGCCCCAGCGGCCGCATCCCCAGGATCAGCTCCATCGAGTGGATGAAGGACAGCATGTCGTAGCGCGTGGGGATCACCGCCGCCCGTTTGACGTAGGGGCTGAACACCGCTCCGGGCATCCGGTGCGCGTCGACATGGTCCGCGCCGTCCTGGGAGTCGTCCTCGAGCACGAAGATCGCCGACGAGCCCCAGATCTTCGAGTGCGAGATGAGGTCGACGACCTGTCCCAGCCCGTAGTCGTTCTCGGCCACCATCGAGCGGGGGCTGCGGGCGCCCGGCGTGAGGCCGTTGGTGTGGTCACTCGGCATGATCAGGTAGTTGAACGCGGGCACGGTGCCTGACGCGACCTGCTGGTCGAAGGCCTGCTTGAAGCATGAGAGGCGCGACTCCGAGTTGCGTGCGGCGCCAGGAGGCACGGAGGAATCGAACGTCTCCCTCCGTTGGTGCGCCAGCGACTGGGCAATCGAATCGGTGCCAATCGAGAGATCGTTGGGATAGCAGCCGAACGGATAGCCGAGGTTTGAATGGGCGAACTTCGCCGCCGCGAGCTGGTCCTGCGCGGGGCCGGCGTCCTTGTCGGTGGCGCCGACGATCTTCAGCACGTTCGGCGGCACCGTGCCGGCGACCACCTCGCCGTAGTTGAAATAGGAGATGCCCTGACGCTGGGCACGGTCGAACAGGAAACCGGTTCCGGGCCATGAGACCGTGTACGCGCCAAAGTCATAGGGGCGGTTGCGACCCGCGTAGTTCTGCTCCCAGTTCTTCTGCACGTAGTCCGAGACGGCTGCGGCGCTGGTCCAGAAGTGGCCGTCGATCGAGGCCTCGGAGTCGGCGTACACGTGGTCGAGCAGCGGGAAGCGCCGCACCAGGGCGTGCATGTTCGGCGTGATCCGGTTGCCGAACAGCGTCAGCTCGGGATCGCCGTCCCCGCGCGGGTCGTCGCCCAGCACCTGGTCGTAGGTCCGGTTCTCGCGCACGATGTAGAACACGTGCTTGATCGGGCCGCCCGGCCGCAGCGGTGTGTTCGGCGGTGCCGTGCGGAAATTGATCGGGATCACCTGGTGGTTGGCGGCCAGCGTGTCGCCGCTCAGAACGCGGCCGCTGGGGAACGGCAGGATGCCCGCCCGGCCGGAACTGAGCACTGCGGTACCCGGGTGCTGGAGCAGGTTGTTGTCGCTGGTGGCGAACGGATTGGGCCCGTTGGGGTTGGCCCCGGATCCGAAGCCCTTGCCCGCGATCCACAGCAGGCGGCGGCTCGTGGTCTGGACGTCAGCCGGGTAGGCCGCGGTCGGGACGCGCCCGATCAGCGTCCCGGACGGCAGCGAGAAGATCGACAGCTCGTCGGCCGCGGCCTCGGCGACGGCGAGCCGGCGGCCGTCGGGGGTCACCGAGACGGCCACCGGCGACTCTCCCCCGCCCTGCACGCGTTGCACCGACAGCACCTTCTCGACGGTCATGGCCGAGGTGTCGAGAACCGCCACCTGGTCCTCGTTGGCGATCGCCACATAGGCACGCGCGGTGCGCGGGTTGAGCGCGATGCCCTCGGGATGGGACAGGTTGGGCGCGACCTGGATGTCCTTGATCTTGGACGCGGTGGCGAGATTGACCACCGAGACCGTCCCGGAGCCCTCGTTGGAGATCAGGCCGGTGCGACCGCCGGACAGGATCGCGGCTCCGTACGGATAGGGGCCGGTGTTCACGTACCTGACCGCGTGGCTGGCGGTGTCGATCACGGCCGCCGCGTCGGCGAGGTTGAGCGGGACCAGCAGCGTGTGCCCATCGGGAGAGACGGCCAGCCGATCGGGCCACGAGACGCGGTGCCCGGGGCTCGGCGGGAAGGCCTGCGGGAACGGGGCCGACGACGGTGGCGGGACCGCGATCGTGCCCGTCTCGGCCGCGCGGCCGGTATGGCGGTCGTAGCGGAAGACGTGAATCACATCGCCGGCGCCGCCGGGAAGGCCAGGACGCTCCTGATCGGTGTCGCTCGAATCCTTGATGCCCGAGACGTACACCACGGGTTGGCTGCGGTCGATCGCGATGCCGCCGGAGGCTCCCGGCAGTGGGAGGACCTGGACGACCTTTGGGTGCAGCACCGAGACGATGCGGATGTCGTTGAGCGCGCGGCCCGTCGACACGGTCCAGTAGTAGCGCCCGTCGGGCGTGAGCGCGCCGCCGGTGGGGAAGTGCCCGAGCTTGACGAGCGTCCCGGGAGGCGACAGCAGGCGGCCGTTGCCGGTGACTCTCAGCCCCGGACCGATCCGGCCCGGTCCGGCGGTGGTGGCCGCGATCGCCGCGCCGCCG
>JADGPN010000046.1 GCA_017882465.1 Solirubrobacteraceae bacterium | reverse complement strand
GGTGTTCGGCTACCAGAGCCTGCTGATCACCGACGGCTCGGCGCTGCCCGCCAACCCGGGTGTGAACCCGAGCCTGACGATCACCGCGCTCGCTGAGCACACGATCGCGCAAGTGCCGGCCACCCACGCCGCCGATGGCGCCGCCCGTCACGGCCCCGCGCCCAGCGAGCCGTCCTGAGGCGCAAGGCCGGGGTCGGTAGAGAGCTCGTGCGAGCATCGATTCGCCAGAACATACCGTTGCCTGTGCGGCGCTCGAGGCCATCCGCCGCGGCCTGGCGCGTCCGTGCGCTCGGAGACCTCGTCAAAAGCCCGTTACCGACAGTGAGATCAACCAGAGGTCTTCAGTAGGAGCCAGCCGTGATCGACAATGCGAAGCAACTGGGGCATGACGAACCCTCGGGCGGCACCAAAGCGATGTCGAACAACGAAACCCGAACCCACGACTCAACAACAGCCTTCGAGGCGGCCCAGCGGCAGCTGTTCGCGGCATGCGGGGATCCAGATCGCCACCCGGCGCGTGCGCCTGGCCGACCCGCCGCTCGCTGTGCGCGTGCTCGAGGCGGGCGAGGGCCCGCCGGTCCTCCTCGTGCACGCGCTCTCAACGCCCGGGCTGCGTCACGTCGTCGCGCGGATCGGCTCACCCAGCGTCGCGATCACACGCCGGTCCCTGGCCCGGAGTGTCATCGGACCCCGCGCGGCCGAGCTGGCGCCCGACGGCTTCTTCGCCGTTGTTCACGAGGGCATGCGCCAGCCGGGCTTTCGTACGGCCATGGTGAGCCACATGTGGCTCGCTATGCGCCTGGGACGACCCCGTCCCGAGAACTTCCTCTCCGACGCCGAGCTGCGCGACATCGCAGCGCACGTGCTGATGATCTGGGGGGACGAGGACCCCTACGGCGACCCCGAGATCGGCCGGCGCGCCGCCGCGCTCATCCACGACGCGCACCTCGAGATCGTCCCCGGGCGCCACGCCCCCTTCCTCGACGACCCCGAACGCTGCGGTGCGCTGATCGGCGACCTGCTCCGGCGAGCACCAGCGCTCGTGTCCAGCCAGCGATGGAACAGGACGACATACAGCGAGACCGAATAGCCGGCCTCGGCCTCTCCGGGCTTTGGCGAGGGCCCGAACAGACGTTCGCGAGCTGATCCTCGAGGTCATGACGAGACGCGCCGCCCGGCGGGGGCGGGGGCGCCCGTCGTCGGTGTCGCTACGCTTGGCGTCATGGCGACGCTTGTGCTCGGCACGCCTCCACCGGAGCTCGAGGCGCTCCTCGAGCGTCGCCGCCAAGCGGGCGTGGACCGCCTCGACGAGGTCTGGCAGGGTGTGCTGCACATGGTTCCCGGCCCCAGCTTCGAACACGCGCGTATCACCCAGCAGCTCGCGGTGCTGCTCGACGGCCCGGCGCGCACCGCCGGGTTGCTGCCCGCGATGGGCGAGTTCAACCTCGGCGAATCAGAACACGACTTCCGCGTGCCCGACGGAGGCCTGCACCGGCCGGGAGCGGCGGGCGTGTGGCTCAAGACGGCCGCGGTCGTCGTGGAGATCCTCTCCCCGGCCGATGAGAGCTGGCAGAAGCTTCCGTTCTATGCCGAGCATCACGTCGATGAGGTGCTGCTCGTCGATCCCGCCGAGCGAACCGTCACCTGGCTCGCGCTCCACGACGGCCAGTATGAGCCTGTCAAGGCAAGCCG
This sequence comes from Solirubrobacteraceae bacterium, assembly GCA_017882465.1. Lineage (GTDB taxonomy): Bacteria > Actinomycetota > Thermoleophilia > Solirubrobacterales > Solirubrobacteraceae > Palsa-465. Next base: position 19,344 of record JADGPN010000046.1, on the reverse strand, counting down.
GCTGATCGAACTCGGGCCAGCCGAGCTGGCCGAACAACTCGACTGGCCTTAGCCAGCGGCCTGTCGTGCGCCCCCGCCTGAACGGACCATCCGACTCACCCAGCCGCACCCCTGACGGCAGCCAGTTGGCTGTACCCCTGCATCGCGTGACACAATTCGAGCTGCGGCTTATCTTATATAAGTGAAGTCTGGTGCTACGTGCTACGCCTCGCGGGGAATCACGCGATCGAGCTCCACGGCCTCGCCGGTCCGTGTGTCGGGATAGACGACGATGACGGTCGGGGGTCCGCCGAACCACGCGCTCGTCTCTCCTTCGCCGACGTACTCAGCGGCTCGCTGTGAGCCGCCCGGCTCGATGACCCAGATTGGCTGGCCCTTGTGGAACTGACCATCCCCGATGTCGGTCATCGCCGCTCAGCCTACAGCCCGCCACGGTTGGAACACCTCGCAGAGCGACCTCGCCCGTGAACACCCGGTGCCGCTTGGCGGACCGCCGGATGTAGGGTGGTGGGCAATGAGCGCCACCGCTTCCACACAGGCCGGGCTGCAGTCCGGAGAGCAGTCGGCGGAGCGCGGCCGAGACGCGCGGCAGGCGACGCCGCGCTGGGCCCACGGCGACTGGGTCCCGGCACCGGATCGCCCGGACCCGATCGCCGTGCTCTCCGCCCAAGCGGCCACTCGGGTCCAGGAGCTGGTGCCGATCCGGTACGGGCGGATGCTTGTCTCGCCGTTCACCTTCTACCGCGGCGCGGCGGCCGTGATGGCGGCCGATCTCGCCGCGACGCCGGATTCGGGCATCGTCGTGCAGGCCTGCGGCGATGCCCACATCTCGAACTTCGGCGGCTTCGCCGCACCCGACCGCAGGCTCGTGTTCGGCCCTAATGACTTCGACGAGACGCTCCCCGGCGCGTGGGAGTGGGACGTCAAGCGCATGGCGGCGAGCGTCGAGATCGCGGGCCGCGATGTCGGGCTCCCGGCGGATCGCCGCCGGCGTCTGGTCACCGCCTGCGTCCGCGAGTACCGGGAGGGGATGCGCGGCTTCGCCCGGGAGAGCCACCTCGACGTCTGGTACGAGCGCATCAACGCGAGCGAGCTGGTCGAGCGCTTCGGCGGCAAGCTGGGCAACAAGGGCCGGATCGAGTTTGCCAAGCCGTTCGCCCAGGCACGGCGCAAGACGAGCGTCCGCGCAGTGAGCCGGCTCACAGAGACCGTCCACGGCGAGTTGCGCTTCCGCAGCGTCCCGCCGCTGCTGGTCCCGCTGCGGGAGCTGTTCGACCCGGCTCACCCGCACGGCGAGGCCGAGTACGTGCGCGAGCTGCTGCACGAATACGCCTCGGGCCTCGACGACGACCGGCGCTACCTGTTCGAGACCTACCGCTTCGTGGACATGGCCCGCAAGGTGGTCGGCGTGGGGAGCGTCGGCACGCGCGCCTGGATCTTCCTGCTCGTCGGGCGCGGCGGCAAGGATCCGCTGGTGCTCCAGGCCAAGGAGGCCCAAGCTTCGGTGCTCGAGCCCTACACCGGCGCGAGCGAATACGAGAACCACGGGGAGCGGGTCGTCCGGGGCCAGCGCATGGCGCACGCGGCCAACGACATCTTCCTCAACTGGCAGCAGAGCATGGGCCTCGACGGCAACGAGCACGACTTCTACGTCCGCCAGCTGTGGGACTGGAAGGCATCGATCGACCTCTCGAACATGAGCGAGTCCGGCCTGCATGCCTATACCCGGGCCTGCGGGTGGTCTCTGGCCCGCGCTCACGCCCGCTCGGGAGACCGGCTTGCGATCGCCGCCTATCTGGGCGGCGGCTCGGCGTTCGACAAGGCCATCGCCCGTTTCTCGGCCGCCTACGCCGATCAGAACGAGCTCGACTACGAGCGATTGGCCGACGCGATCAGATCGGGCGAGGTCCCGGCCCTGACCGGCGTCTGAGGCCGGCGCTCAAAGCGGCTTCAGCCGGGCGGAAGGCCGAACACCCGTCTCGCGTTGCCGTCCAGGTACAGCCGCCGCGTCTCCTCGTCGAGCTCGAGCGTGTCGAGATCCGCGAGTGCCCGGTCCGGGCGGATCATCGGGTAGTTGGTCCCGAACAGCACCTTGTGCCGTCCGCTGCCGGTCTTCATGTAGCCCACCAGCTCGGCCGGCAGGCGCTTGCTGGTGTAGGCGGAGGTGTCGATGTAGACGTTCTCGTGCTTGCGGCAGACGGCGATCATCTCCTCGGTCCAGGGATAGCCGACGTGGCCGCCGACGATCACCAGCTCCGGGAAGTCGAGCGCGACCTGATCGATGTACGGGATCGGCCGGCCGGTCTCCGACGGCCGCAGCGGTCCCGTGTGGCCCACCTGAGTGCAGAACGGCACGCCCTCCTCGACGCAGGCCGCGTACAGCGGGTAGTAGCGGCGGTCGGTCGGTGGCGCTTCCCACAGCCACGGCACCACGCGCAGGCCCTTGAACCCGAGCTCGGCGACGCACCGCCGAAGCTCGCGAACTGCCTCCATCGGCCTGTCCAGCGGAACTGCGGCCAGCCCGGCGAACCGCTCGGGATGCGAGCGCACCCAGGCGGCAACCTCGTCGTTGGAGATCAGCGCTCCCTCCCGCGGCGCGTGCCAGGCGCTGAGCAGCCCGAAGTCCACCCCGGCGTCGACCATCGCGCCGATCGTCGCGTCCAGCGGGATCTCCTCATTCGGGATCTGCTGTCCCGTCCAGCGCCGGAGCGATCCGAACATCTCCTGGTGCAGGAACCGCAGCGTCGGATGTTGCATCCACGCGTCGACCGCCATCCCGTACAGGCTGCCAGAGTCGGTCGCCGGACGATCGGCGGTGCTCATCCGCACCGCTGACGCCGCAAGCCGGAACGGCAACGGGATCCAGCGGCACACCGTCTTCAGCAGCGGCTGCTGCGGCTCCGGGATGGGCCCGGAGCGGGAGCCGGCCGAGTGGCTGGGCGCGCGCGCCGCTCTCGTTGCTGTGGGGCGAGAGGAAGGCGGTGAACGTCTGGCCGCCCCTGGAACGCCACCGTGTCACCCGGATTCAGTCCCGCCGAGTCCACCTTGGCCATCGACCGCCATGGGGCGGTCCGGTTGCCGTCACCCCAGCGGGGGATCTTGGGGCGAACTCGACTACCCCGCGGTGGCGAGCTCCCGCGCGACCGAGTCGGCCAGCATGCGGCCGGCGATCCCGAGCGCCGCGGTGTTGCGGCTGGCCCGGGAGAGGACGAACGCGCCCTCGAGGGCGCAGATCAGGGCGATCGCCAGTTCGCGGGCCCGGGTCTCGCTGAATCCGGCGGCGATGAAGCGCCGGGTGCCCGAACCAATCCAGCTCTCGAACACATTCGCGGTCGCCCCGCGCAACCGCTCGTTGGTGCTCGCGACCTCGAGCGCGATCGCCGCGATCGGGCATGCGTCCTGGTAGTCGGTGAGTTGCAGTGTCTCCGCGGCTCCGTCGAACACGGCTCGGATGCCCGCGACCCTGGTCGAGAACGACACCGCGATGTCGCAGGTGCTCTGCGCGGACGGCTGCGACCGGGTCGCGCGGCTCGTGATCACCTCCTGCGAGGCGTTCGACAACTACCCGCCCGGCCTGCCCGGGAAGGCGATCGCCCTCGCCGCCAAGCTTCCCGGCGGCCTGTTCCTGGCCACGCGGCAGCTGCGGATCCGTTGGCTGCGCCGTGGCCCGCTGGGGTTTGGGTGGATGGCCAAGCGGCCGATCGCCGACGACGAGCTCGACCGGTGGTTGCGGCCGCTGCTCACGCAGGGCGAGATCCGCCGCGACTTGCGCAAGTACGCGGCCAACCTGGACCGGTCCGTGCTGGTTGTTTCAGCCGAGCGGCTGCGCGACTTCGACCGTCCCGTCCTGGTCGTATGGGCGCGCGAGGACCGGGTGATGCCGCCTGCGCACGGACGGGCCCTGGCCGAGCTGCTGCCGCAGGGCCGGCTGGTGGAGGTCGAGGACAGCTACACGCTGATCCCGCACGACCAGCCTGGCCGGCTGGCGCGGGAGATCCGGGCGTTCGTCGCCGAGGCTAGTGGCGGCGAGCGCGAAATCGCCGGTTCTTGAGCCGGTTGCCGCACGCGGCCATGGTGCGGTCGGCGGGCGAGAACTCCCGCCACAACAGCACGCCGATCTCCACGTTCGGGATGTCATCCCGGTAGAACACGACGTTCTGCCACCGAGCCCCAGTGTCTGAACCCTGCTCGTCGTCCTCGCCCCTGAGCACCGTGTACGGGTGCCGGGTCAGCCTGATCGGCGCAACCCCAGGACGGGCACCGAGACCGGCTTCTCCTCGACGGTGCAGCCGGCGCCGGGATTCGCGCCCCCCTTCGGGAACGCCTGCGCAAGCGCGCTGGCGAACAGCTGGGCGCGGGCCGCGTAGCCGGCCGAGGTGTAGTGGATGCCGTCGGCGATGAACCAGCCGTCTCGCACCACCGACGCCCAGTCGAACAGGCGCATGTTCGGGTACCTGGCGCAGGCGTGCGTCAGCGCCGTGTTCCAGAGCTGCATGTTGGCCTCGGCGTAGGGCCCGCTGGCGACCAGCGACTTCGCGTTGACCCAGAGCACAGGTTGGTTGCCGATCACCGACATCATCTGAGCGATTCGATTGCTCAGCGGGATTGAGGACCCGACGTAGACGTCGGCGGTGTCGTTCGTGCCCAGAGCGATCACCCAGCAGCCGCGGTACCCACCGCTGAGGAGACCGCGAGCCACGTCGGCGGCGTTGGTCCCGCCGGGGAGCGTCTCCACGATCGATGTCGCGCCGGTGATCTCGAGGTGCTGCTCAGTGGCCCCGACGCGGGCGTACTGGGCGTCGAGCCGCTGAGCCGGGTCGGGCAGGTAGTCGCTGGAGATCATCCCCTCCGAGGTGGAGTCCCCGATGTGGACCACCGCGCGACACGACGCGTGCGTGGATGGTCTGGTGACCGGGCCAGCGACGGCTCGCCCAGCTGCCGCCGACGTGGCGGGGCTCCGCCCCGCCAAGGGTCGAGTCCCGGCCGGCGGCCGACCTCCATCGGGCGGGGACCCATCGATCCCGTTCGGCTCGACGCTGATTCCGGCCAGCGCGGAGGTGATCGGCGCCGGAGGGCTGACGCCCGCCAGGCCGATGGCGGCGAACCCGAGCGCCGCGGCGGTGGCCGTGAGAACCACGCGGGCGCGCCGCGGTAGGGATCGAGGGCGCCACCGCACCGACCGGGCCTGCTCCAGGAATCTCCCGAGGGCACCGTGGCGGATCGGTTCCTCGACGTAGCGCCACGAGAGAGCGGCCAGGACGATGATCGCGCCGACCTGGAGCGCGCCCCGGAGAGCGTCCACGCCCCTGTTGGCGCCGGGCGTCGTGAGCACGATCACCGGCACCGACCACAGGTAGATACCGTACGAGCGCACGCCGAGCCAGCGCAGCGGACGCCAGCCCAGGCCGCGGCCAACCCGTGTGGCGGGGTGCGACAGCGCGGCCACCACGAGCGCGGTGGCCACCGACAGCAGCAGCATCCCGCCGCGGTACATGAAGAACGAGTACTGGTTCGTGCGCCAGACCAGCAGCGCGATCGTCAGCAGGCCGGCGACTCCGACTCCGTCGAGGATCCCGCGGGCGCGCGCAGTGACCTGAGCGGTGAGCAGGCGGCTGGGCCACACCATCGCCAGGGCGGCCCCGATCAGAAGACCGAACGCCCGCGTGTCGGTCCCGTCGTAGACCCGCGAGGGGTCGAAGCTGGGGTGGTAGAGCACGGCCATCTCGATCGCCGAGGCGAGAGCGAGGACCAGAGTCACCCCTGCGAGCCGCGGGCGCACCCCGAGCGGGCGTTTGCGCTCGGGCACGAAATGGACGCCGAGCAGCAGGAGCCACGGCCAGAGCAGATAGAACTGCTCCTCGACGGCCAGCGACCAGAGGTGGTTGAGCGGGGACGGGAGACCGAAACGCGCGAAGTAGGAGACGTGCTGGGAGATCTGCCACCAGTTGCTCACGTACACCGCCGACGCGCCGACCTGGCCGCGAACGGTCGGCAGCTGAGAACGGTCGGCCACCGAGACCCACACGGTCACGACGACCAGCATCAGGAACAGGCCGGGCAGGAGCCGTCGCGCGCGGCGCAGCCAGAAGTCGCCCAGCTGCCGGCCTCCGCGGGCCCACTGGGCCAGCAGCAGGTCGGTGATCAGATAGCCACTGAGGGTGAAGAAGACCCCCACGCCGAGCAGGCCGCCGGGGGCCCACACCAGCCCGAGGTGGTAGGCGATGACGGCGAGCACCGCCAAGGCCCGAAGCCCGTCCAGGCCCGGCATATAGCGCTGGCCACTGCGGACAGGCTCAGGCACTTGTGAACAAAGCTACTCCAGCGACCGGCTGCCTAACCCCGCCACCAGGGTCTTGAAACGGTCCGGTCCCTCCCTATAGGTTTGCGAGCATGTCCCTCTCCTGGCGGCGCCTCGACTACAAGGATTGGAGCGCGACCTGCGACACGCTGCACGCGCATACCCAGGTCCTCGGCAAGCTGGCGGCCGCGCTCGCCCCGCCTGAGCCACAGCTCCAGCATGCCGCACTGCGTCTATCCGCGCGAGGCTGGGAGACACTGCCGCTGCCGGCCCCCGATGGCTCGGGGGCACTCGTGATCGCGCTCGATCTGCGAACCCACGAGGCGGTCGTCGAGCACAGCGACGGGCGCGAACAGCGCGTTACCCTCACCGTCGACCGCCCCGTGGGCGAGGTCACGCGTGGGGTCCTGGACGCAGTCCGCGGCCTTGGCGGCGCCGTGAAGATCAACTTCGCTCCGCAGGAGGTGCCCTGGAGCGTGCCGCTTGACGAGGACGAAGAGCACCGGAGCTACGACGCCGGTCAGGCGGTCATCTACTTCGCCGCGGCTACGCGTGCCGCGCTGGTGCTGGCCGCTCTTCGCGCCCCGTATCGCGGGCGCTGCACGCCGGTCAACGCCTGGTGGGGCTCATTCGACCTGGCCGTCAACTTCTTCTCGGGCCGTCCGGCCGACCCGCCCTCGCGAGACTTCATCATGCGCAACGCGATGGACGCGGAGGAGATCGCGGTCGGCTGGTGGCCGGGCGACCAGCGGTACGGCCGGGCGGCGTTCTATGCCTACGCCCATCCGGCGCCGGAGGGCTTTGAGTCCGCGAGCCTCTCGCCGGCGGCAGCGCGCTGGGAGCCGGCGCTGGGCGAGTACATCCTCGGTTGGCGCGAGGCCTGCTCCAGCCCCGATCCGCATGGCGCCGCGCTGGAGTTCGCCCGCTCGGCGGTCCGGCACGCCTGCTCGGCCTGTGCCTGGGATTCGTCGCTCGCCGCCAGCGCCGAGGGGAAGACGCCCCCCGTGGCCTGAGACGCGGACCGCGGGTCCGGCCGGCCTGCTCCGCCGGCCCTACTGGCTCTCCACGGTCATGCCGACGGGATCCGTGCCCTCGGGCGCGGCCAGCACCCCGTCACCGGACTCGACCGACTCGCCGGGCTCGACGGGGCCGTGCAACGCAGCCTGCTTTCTCGCATCCTTGCGGGCCTTCTTCTCCACCCGGCGCTCGCGAAGCCGGCTTTCACGCATCAGCTTCGCCATTGTGGTCTTCTTCTTGCCGCTTGATGCCATGACAGTCCTCACTCGTTGTGGTTCGATCACGCGTGGGGCGAATGACGAAGGGCCCGCGTGCGGGCCCTCCTTTGCTGCTGAGAGCCGTCCGGCTAGAGCGCCTGGACGTTCGCGGCCGCCGGGCCCTTGGGGCCCTGCTCGGCGTCGTAGCTCACCTTTGCGCCCTCGGCCAGCGACCTGAAGCCGTTGCCCTGGATCGACTTGTGGTGGACGAACAGATCCTTGCCCTCGTCATCGGGCTGGATGAATCCGAAGCCCTTGTCATCGTTGAACCACTTCACGGTACCTGTAGCCATCGTTGTTCCCCTCCGGGGATATGTGCACTGCGACACGCGGAGGGTGCTGCGAGGCAACAACTGCGGAACGCGGGGCACTGCTTTTGGCCGAACCAATGATCGACCCGTACACATAGTCTAGCGCCGGCCTCAAGCTCTGAGGCGCGCGAGCCGATAAAAACGGAGTAGCTCCCGGGGTGCTGCCCGCGCGGGCCGGGTGATCTCCATGAGATTTCTCGATTCTCGCCGCGTCGCTCGACTGGTCCCATACGGGGCGTGTTTCCTGCCGACATGGGGACTGATCGGGCACGGCCTCACCCGGGGCGCCTGCCACGATGAGGGCATGAGCACGACGACACCGGAGACGTTCGCCGAGATCGCGCTGGCGCGCCTGCGCACGCTGACGGGCGACGATGGTGCGCAGTTCCGGGCGGCTCAGCTCGAGGCGATCCACGACGTGGTCGCCGATCGCGCGCGGGTGTTGTGCGTGCAGCGCACCGGATGGGGAAAGTCGGCGGTGTACTTCGTCGCGACGGCGATGCTGCGGGAGGGTGGGGCGGGACCGACGCTGATCGTCAGCCCGCTGCTGGCGCTGATGCGCAATCAGATCGCCGCAGCGCAGCGGCTCGGCCTGCGCGCCCACACCGTCAACAGCACCAACCGCGAGGAGTGGGACGACGTCCGCGAGCGGCTTGCCGCAAATACGCTCGACCTGCTGCTGATCAGTCCCGAGCGGCTGAACAATCCGCGCTTTCGCGACGGCATGATGCCGCTGTTCGCCGCCTCGGTCGGTCTGCTGGTGATCGACGAGGCCCATTGCATCTCGGACTGGGGCCACGACTTCCGCCCGGACTATCGCCGCGTACGGGACATGCTCGACGCCCTGGCCCCCGACGTCGCGGTGCTGGGGACGACCGCGACAGCCAACGACCGCGTGGTCCGCGACGTCCTGGAACAGCTCGCCACTCGGGGCGGGGAGCCGATGCGCTCCTACCGCGGTCCGCTGGCGCGGACGAGCCTGCGCCTCGAAGTGCTCGAGCTGTCGCGGCCCGCCGAGCGGCTGGCCTGGCTCGTCGAGCACCTGCCGGAGCTCCCTGGCTCGGGGATCGTGTACACGCTGACCAAGCGCGACGCCGAGCAGGTGGCGGCGTTCCTGAGCGCCAACGGGATACCCGCGCTGGCGTACAGCGGCGAGCAGCAGACAGAGGATCGGATCGCCGCCGAGGAGCGCCTGCTGCGGAACGAGATCAAGGCGGTGGTGGCCACGAGCGCGCTCGGCATGGGCTACGACAAGGCCGACCTGACCTTCGTGGTGCACTACCAGGCTCCCGGCTCGGTCGTCTCCTACTACCAGCAGGTCGGCCGCGCGGGGCGAGGCGTCGACCACGCCGACGTGATCCTGCTGCGCGGTGGCGAGGATCGCCGGATACAGGACTTCTTCATCGAGCAGGCGTTCCCGGCTCGCGAGCAGGTGAGCGCCGTCCTCGATGAGCTCGAGGCCGCCGGCGAGGAGGGACGCACCACGCGCGAGCTCATGGCCGTGGTCAACCTCGGCATGGGCCGGATCGAGGCGATGCTGAAGATCCTCGACGTCGAGGGAGCCGTGCGCCGGGCCGGCACGCGCTGGCAGCTCGTGCCCGGGGCGGACTGGGTCTACGACGCCGATCGCTACGCGCAGGTGACCGCCCTGCGCCGCGCCGAGCAGGCCGCGATGGCGGCGTTCGGGGCCGATGGTCGCTGCCTGATGCGTGTCCTGCAGGAGGAGCTCGACGATCCCGAGCCGCGCGACTGCGGTCGCTGCTCGGTCTGCACCGCGCCGCGCTTCGCCAGGGCGCCGGATCCGGCGCTGGTTGAGCTGGCCGGGCGCCACCTGCGCTCGAAGCCGCTCGAGCTGGAGGTCAAGAAGATGGCGCCCGATGCCGCCGGAACGATGCGCAGGATCCCCGACGACGCGCGCATCGAACCCGGCTGGGCGCTGGCGCGCTTCGGCGACGGCGGCTGGTGGCCGGCGGTGGAGCGTGGGCTGCGCAGTGGGCGCATCGACGACGAGGTGGTCGCCGGTCTCGCCGACGTCGTGCGCGGGACCGGGACCGGAGGCGTGGCCTGGGTCACCACCGTCCCGTCCGTGCGCCTGGGCGAGCTGATCGTCGGGCTGGGCGAGCGACTGGCGGCGCAGCTGGGAGTCCCGCACCTGGCCCTGGTCGCCCGCACCGAGGCTCGTCCTCCCCAGCGCGAGATGGCCAACGCGGTGCAGCAGGCCGCCAACGTTCGCGGCGCCTTCAAGGTCATCGCCGGGCCGCCTCGGGGCACCGGGCTCCTGCTCGACGATCGTCGCAGTTCGGGCTGGACGCTGGCGATGGTCGGTGGTCAGCTGCGCCGTGCCGGCGCCGAGCGGATCGTGCCGCTGGTCCTGGGCACGCTGGCGTAGGGTCGGGAACCTGGAACAGATCGACGTGATCGGTCTGCAGCCGGCGCAGGCTCGCCTCGCCGGCCTCGATCAGATGGTGGCGTGAGAGACCGGCATCGTTCGGTCCCGACTCTTCCGTCGTAGCAACCAGCCTAACGGCGTCGTTGTCGTGTCTGGCGCCACCGCCGGCCCAGTGCGAGGATCATCTCTCGGCTGAGTGTTCCCCCGAGGAGAGGCGGCCCGAGATTCCGAGTATGCTGCTGATCCGTCACGCCCAGGCGTCCTTCGGTGCCGCTGATTACGACGTCCTGTCCGAGCGCGGCCACAAGCAGGTGAGCGCGCTGGTCGCCGGGCTGCGGCGGCGCGGGATCGTGGCCGACCGCGTCATGTCCGGCGGCCTGCGCCGCCAGCTCGACACCGCGGCCCCGTACGCGGCGGCGCTGGGGCTCGAGGTCTCCGTCGACGACCGCTGGGACGAGTACGACGACCGCGACATCCTCTCCCACTATGCGGATGTGGCGGCCGGCCTGGAGCGTCACCCTGACGATCAGGCGCTGAGCTCGCGAGAGTTCCAGCAGATCCTCAACCAGGCCCTCCGGCGGTGGATCGCCGCCGGGTCCGCCAGCCCCTGCCGGGAACCGTGGCCACGGTTCCAGGCGCGACTCACAGCGGGCCTCGATGCCGTCGCGGATCAGCTCGGTAGCGGGCAGACGGCGGTGGTGGTGAGCTCGGGCGGCGCGATCGCCGCGATCACCGCCACGCAGCTCGGCCTGCCCCACGAGGCGCTGATCACCTTCAATCACGTGAGCCTCAACACCGGGATCACGAAGCTGGTCGTTGGGCGCGGTGGCACGACGCTGATCTCCTCCAATGAGCACGCCCATCTCGACGAGGCGGACGCGTCCCTGATCACCTACCGGTGAAGTCCGGCGGAGGCTAGGCTGGACTGGTGATGCAAAGACGCGGGGCGGACGATCCCGACCCGCCCGCAGAGCGGCGGGAGGCGTATGCGGCCAGGGCCGCCCGCGCGTACGCGGCGATGCAGGACTGCTTTCGCACGCGCAGGGGGCGCTACCGGCACGACGGCCTGCTGCGGTGGCCTGGGACCGCCGCCCACCTGTGGCCGTTCTCACGCGCGCTCGTGGCGATGCTCGACCTGGCCGGCATCGGCGAGGGGGTCGGCCAGCGCTGTGACGCCGCCGGCGCGATCGCCGAGCACCTGGACATCCTCGAGCGCTACTGGGATTCACAGGGCCCCGCACCGGCGTACTCCTCGGACGTGATCGGGACCCGCATCGGCGGGGATCGGTATTACGACGACAACGCATGGGTCGGGCTGGCGCTGGTTCAGCTCGAACGCCTGCGCCCGGGCGCGGGCCGGATCGAGCGGGCCCGCGAGCTGTTTCGCTTCGCCGTCTCGGGCTGGGACCCGCGAGCGGACGTGCCGAGCCCGGGTGGCGTGTTCTGGGTCGAGCAGGGACGGGGGATCGGGGCGAAGAACCACGACCGCAACACCGTCTCGAACGCGCCCAACGCCGAGCTCGGATTGCACTTGGCCGAGCTGACCGGCGCTCCCGTCCACGGGCCGGGGTCGATCGGCCCGGAGGACATGTACGAGTGGGTGAACGCGTCCCTCGACGCCAGCGGCGGTGGCGACGTGGCAGCCACCGGGCTCTTCTGGGACAAGCGCAGGGGCGACGACACACTCGACGAGGCCCTCTGGAGCTACAACCAGGGCAGCATGGTGGGCGCGAACGTGCTCCTTCATCGCGCCGCCGGCAAGCGCCTTCCGGAGTATCTCTTCCGCGCCGAGGCGATCGCCCGCAAGGCGCTCCGGCAGTACGCCGGCGGTGGCCTCGAGCGCCAGCCCGCGGCGTTCAACGCGATCTTCTTCCGCAACCTGCTACTGCTGCACGAGGCAACGGGCGAGGCCGAGCTGCGCACCCAGATCATCGATGCGATGCGGGCCTACACCGACCGAGCCTGGTCCGAGCGCCGCGACCGACGCGACCGATTTCACTTCTCGCGGCGCCGCGTCACGCTGCTCGACCAGAGCGCGATGGTGCAACTGCTCGCACTGCTGGCCTGGGATCCCCTCTCGTACCGGAAGCTCGCCTAGGCTAGGCGCCCGGCGCCCGGCGCTCGATGGCTGCCCGGGCGATCGTCTACCCTTTGCGGTGAGCCCACGCCCCTAGGCCGGTACCGGCTCTGCGCAGCCGGAGACGGCGACGGCGGACACGGTTTGAGTGGGAAAACGCCCTGCAAGGGCGGCTTCTTCGACCCCGGCGGCTTAGCCCGGCCGGTGTGCGGCAAGACCAGCCCCATGTACACCAAGCACCGTTCAGCAAGAGTTGGTGGCTCGCGCCTGGCTCCCGCCCGGGGCGCGGCCCCGAGCGCCGTGGCTGCCGTCACGCGGCCCGCCGCCGCCGCGGGAGCGCTCCCAGTCCCCATATCGCACCGCCGCATCGAGGGACCGGTCGTCGACCTGGCCCGGCGCGCCGGCCGCTGGGTCCGGAGCCGCTTCAGCCCGGTGGTCCTGGCCGCGCTGCTGGCCGCCCTGTGGCTCGTGATCGATCCCCACACGGCGGATTTCGCCGCCCAGGCCTACCACTCCCTGTTCTTCGCTCATCACGGTTTCGCGCTGTGGGACAACAACTGGTTCGAGGGACATCTCGTTCCCGGCTACAGCCTGCTGTTCCCGCCCCTGGCCACCGTGTTCGGCACGCGGATCGTCGGCGTGATCGCGGTCGTGTGCTCGACGGCGGCGTTCACCACGCTCGTGCGGGGCCGCCTGGGCTCGCGCAGCACCGCAGCCGCCTACTGGTTCGCGGCCGCCGCCGCCGGAGACCTCTACATCGGCCGGCTCACCTTCGCGCTCGGGGTGGCCTTCGGGCTGCTGGCGGTGCTCGCATACTCGCGGGACCGGCGCGTGCTCACGGTCCTGCTCGCCGCCGCCTGCTCGGCCGCGAGCCCGGTCGCCGGCCTGTTCCTCGGTGCGGCGGTGGTCTTCGGCTGGACCCTCGTCGGCACACTCGGCGCGGGTCTGCTCGGCGTTCCCGCCGTCGCGGTCGCGGGCCTGATGGGGCTCATGTTCGGTGACGGCGGATCGCAGCCGTTCGACCTCGCCGCCGCGATCGTCGACTCGCTGCTGATCGTGCTGGTCGCCATCTGCGCTGACGGCCGCCCGAAGTTCGTCCGGCGCGGCGCGATCCTGTACGCCGCTGTGATCATGCTGTGCTACTTCGTGCCCAGTCCGATGGGCAGCAACGTGGCGCGCTTCGGTGTGCTCCTCGCCGGGCCGCTGCTGATCTGCACCACGCGCAATCCCCGCCGTCCGGCGGTGCTCGCCGTGTGCGCCGGGCTCGTGATCTGGCAGCTGTGGGCGCCGGTCTCCGAGGTCGCCAAGACGCTCGACAACCCGTCCACCAGCGCCACCTACTTCGCGCCCCTGATCAACTACCTCGAACGCGCCGGCGCCGCCACCGGCCGGGTCGAGGTGGTGCCGACCGCGACGCGCTGGGAGTCGGTCTACGTCGCCCAGCACTTCGATCTCGCCCGCGGCTGGGAGACCCAGCTCGACCAGCGCTACAACAAGCTCTTCTACTCTGGGCAGCTCACCCCTGCGGCATACCAGAGCTGGCTGGTCGCCAACGGCGTCCGCTTCGTGGCGCTGCCCGACGTCGTGCTCGAGCGCTGGGGCCTGCGGGAGCAGAAGCTGTTGCGCACGCCGCCCTCCTATCTGCGGCTGGCCTGGCAGAACGCCCACTGGCGGGTGTTCGCCGTCGAGGGCTCGGAGGCGCTCGTGCGCGGACCGGGTCGGTTGCTGCGGATGACCACCGGCGAGGTCGCGGTCCGTGCGCTGCGCTCAGGCTCGATCCAGGTCCACGTGCACTACACGCGGTTCCTCCACGCGACTGGACCGGCCTGTCTGAGCGACGGGCCCGGCGGCTGGACCACGGTCAACGCGACCGCGCCCGGCGAGGTCGACATCCGCGCCAAATGGAGCCTCACCGCGGCCTTCGGCTCGCCGCCTCCGTGCGCCCCGTCGGCGCCGGCCGCCCAGTGGCGCGCGGCTCCGGCCTACCGGCGGGTCACCACCAGCTAGTGGTCCCGGGTGTCACCCGGGGATGTAGGCGAACGTGTCGGGGTTGGGGCCGGTGCGGCCGTCCTCACCCCTGTCCAGCGCGGCGATGCCGGCGATGTCGGCGGGCTCGAGCTCGAAATCGAACAGCTCGAAGTTCTCCTGGATCCGGGACGGTGTCGTCGACTTGGGGAAGACGATGTTGCCGCGCTGGATGTGCCAGCGCAGGACGACCTGCGCCGGTGAGCGGCCGAGCCGCTCGGCGACGGACGTGATCACCGGATCGCCGAGGACCTTGCCCTGCGCGATCGGGGACCACGCCTGGGTCGCGATTCCGTGCGCCTCGTCGTAGGCCCGCACGGGATCGTTGAGCAGGTACGGGTGCAGCTCGATCTGATTGATCGCCGGCGTCACCTCGGCGGCGGCGGCCAAGCGCTCGAGATGCTCGACCTGGAAGTTGGAGACGCCGATCGAGCGTGCGCGCCCCTCCCTCTGGAACTCCTCGAGCGTCTTCCAGGTCGAGACGAAGTCGCCGCCGTACAGCGTCGGAAGCGGCCAGTGGATCAGGAACAGGTCGACGTAGTCGCAGGCAAGCGCGGCCAGGGTGTGATCAAACGCGCTGCGGGCGTCCTCGGGCCGATGGAAGCCGTTGTTGAGCTTGCTGGTGATAAAGACGTCGTCTCGATTCAGTCCTGAGGCCCGGACGGCCTCCCCGACTCCGCGCTCGTTGCCGTACATCTCCGCCGTGTCGATGTGCCGGTAGCCGACCTCGAGGGCGCGGCTCACCGCCTGCGCGGTGTCCTCGGGCTTGATCTGGAACACACCGAAGCCCAGCTGCGGGATCGATCGACCGTCGTTGAGCGTGATGGTGGGAACCTCGCGCGTGCTCTGTGTGGTGCTCATGGCCTCGCTCTTTCGGTTGGGACGGCTACAGGGGTGCTTGGTGACCTGCACGCAGTCTGAGCACCGAGAGCCATAACTTCAAATCATTCTTCTGACACTTCTATAGTCCTGGCCTATGGACGTGAAACGAGTGCTGACCTTCCGGGCGGTGGCGCATCACCACTCCTTCTCGCGGGCGGCCCGCGAGCTTGCGCTGTCCCAGCCCTCGGTGTCAGCCCAGGTGGCTCAGCTGGAACGCGAGATCGGCGCCCAGCTGCTCGAGCGCCGGCCCGGCGGCCTCCGGCTGACCCACGAGGGGAAGATCCTGCTCGAGCACGCCAACGCGATCGCCGAGCGCTTCGAGCTCGCCGAAGCGCAACTGGCGGCCGCCGCACACGGCCAGCGCGCACGGCTGAGCATCGGAGCGTTGCCGACCGCGCTGGCGGGGTTCGTGCCCGCGGCCATCGCTCGCCTGCGCAGCCGGCATCCCGACACTAGGGTGACTTTCCACGAGGGAACCTCGGAGGAGCTCTCGGCCCGCGTGAGATCGGGTGAGCTGGACCTGGCCATCGCCTACCAGGAGAGCAGCACGGCCACGCCCGAGCCGCGCGGGGTGGTCCGTCATCACCTGCTGCACGAACGCTTCATGGTCGCGCTGCACCCGGGCCACAGCCTGGCCGAGCGGCCGGAGGTGCGCCTCGCGGACCTCAGAGATGAGGACTGGACGGCGGCTCTGACCGACGGTGTGATCGTTCGCGCCTGCCGCGCTGCCGGCTTTGAGCCGAATCTCGTCTCGATCACGCGCGACCAGCTGGCCATCCGCGCGCTGATCATGCGCGGCCTCGCCGTGACGCTCGCCCCCGAGCTGCTCGCCGACCCATTCAAGGACCTCGCCCTGCGACCGATCGCCGACATGACCGTCGAACGCGACGTGTACGCGCTGTTGCCACCCGGCGGACGCCACCCGCTGCTCACGCCCACCCTCGACGCACTCGACACCATCGCCGGAGAGCTGGTCGCAGGCCGGCGGTGATCAGAGCCCCTGGACCGAGGGACGCTGACGCGTGGCTGCGGGTCGGCGAGGCCGACGAACTAGGATGCCCTCGCTCACCCAACAGGAGGATGTCGTGATTGATCGCATTCGCAAGGATCTCGAGGATCGCCTCGAGCAACTGCTCACCGAGGTAGACAGGTTGCGTCGCGCGCTGCTCGCGCTCGGCCCGCGTGGCAAACCTGCGCCCGCGCCGGAGGCCGCGAGCAAGCCACGGACCCCGGCGCGGGCCAGGACCCGCTCCCAGAGCTCGACCGCGTCGCGATCCCGAAGCGCCCCCGGGGCGACGAAGCAGGCCGTGCTGGGGACGCTGGCGGATGGCGCTGCCCTGACCGCGGGCGAGATCGCGGCGGCGACGGGGATCAGTCGCCCGACCGTCAGCACCACGCTGTCGAGGTTGGCCAAGAGCGGCGAGGTGGTCAAGGCCGAGCGTGGCTATCGGCTGTCGGCGGCGACCGATTAGCGCCGGCTCGTGAAGGTGGCGGTCACCCCGCCACACGACGCGCGTCGCTCATCCGCGGCGCAGGTTTCGGAGGTTTCCGATCAGGAGCACGAGCGCGGCCGTGCCGAGGAGCAGTGAGATGGCGGTTCGCCAGTGCCGGAGGAGGAGCAGGATGAAACCGGTGATCAGGGCGATCCCGACCACGAACAGGACCAGGCTGGCCAGGAAGGAGAGCAGTCGGCGGCGGGCGATGGCCTCGACTCCGATGAAGGCCGCGGCGAGGACGGCGACGGTGGTGATCGAGGCCAGAGGGGAGGCGACGAGCACGACGATGACGGAGGCGAGCAGCAAAGGGGTGCTGACCGCGGCCCACAGCTTGAGGAACCGCGTGCGTCGCTGTTGCATGTCGAGGTGGGGTCGATGAGGTCTTCTGACGTGCGCTTGTGGCGACTCGGGCGGAATCGGCCGGCTGAGCGTGACGAGGTGCGCACGCCGCTCCTCGGCCAGACTCGTGCGCGCGGCGATGGTCTGAATGAGCGTGGCCTCGCGCTGGACGACCTCGGCCTCGCGGCTCCCGGCCAGGGCTCGCGCCGAGTCGTGGGTTCTCAGCGAGCGGGCCTGGGCGCGCAGCCCCCGCAGCGCGGCGCGCTCGGCTTCGATGCTCGCATCGAGCTCACTCAGCTCGCGGTCGAGCTCGGCGATGCGCTCGCGCAGAGCCTCGGCGAGGTCGTGCTCGTGCGGCGGGACCTTGAGCAGCCCCGCCCAGCCGAGCGGATTCGCCCATGAGGCGCGGACCGAGCCGTCGCGCTCGTAGCGGGGGCCCGAGGGCGCTCGCTCGCCGCCGAAGCGGTCGCGAGTGTCCAGTCCCCAGAGCCCTGGGTAGTCGCGAACCCAGCGCGTGTCATCGTCGATCAGGACCGGAGTCCATTGCGCGTCGTGCCCGGGGCCGATGGCCACGCCGTCGCCGCGGGCGAAGTCGACGAACGGGATGCCCAACCCGGATGGCGCGCCCGTGTAGTGGCGCCACGGCGCCAGCAGGCGCTGGACCCGGCGCAGGAACCGCAACAGCGCTCGCACCTGCGGAGGATCCACCGAGATCACGTAGTCGCCCGGGATGAACGCGCCCGAATGTGAGCCGGCCCCGGCGAACGCCACCGGTCGCTCACCCTCGCGCTGGAGCTCGGGGTCGTCCCAGCGCCGGCGGAGGTCGTCGCCGTGGTAGTCGTGTGAGGAGAAGGCGACCCAGGCCGGCCGTGCCGGGCCGTCTCCCTGCTCGGCGAGGTAGACCGTGATCATCTCCCAGTCGGCCTCGTGGTCGTTGATCCCGCTGAACGTCGAGCGCCAGTCGTTCATGGCGTAGAGGAACCAGTACTGCAGGCAGACATAGCCGCCGTCGCGGACCACCCGCCCGTAATAGGTGAACCGGTCGGCCTCCAGCTGCTCGCGGTACGTGGTCTCGGCCGCCGCGGCGAGCCCTGCGGGGACCCGGCCACGCAGCAACAGCGACGCCCGGACGCCTGCGTCGAGCAGCCGACCGAACACGCCGGTGGTGGTGAAACGCCCGGTGGCGCTGAGCCGCTCGCGCGGGATGCGCAGCCAGCGCAGATACTCGGCGCGACCGAGCGGCTCCTCCACGAAACGGAGGTAGAGCGGCCGATCCTGAAAGGCAAGGCCCTCCTGGGACAGGCGCTCGATGGTCAGCTCGCGGGCAGGGACCAGCAGGGTCGCGTCGTTGCCGCGCAACCCGCTCCACAGGCTGCACTGCTCCACGTACGGACCCACCGCAGTCGGCAGGAACAGCTCTCCCTTCGTGTACCGGACCACAGGCTCGTACGCCCGCAGCAGGGCCAGGTCAGCGTCAGTGATCGACTTTTCGGGCATCGGCGCCATCGACGTTCAGCTCAGTCCGACGCCGCGGCCGATCAGCACGAGGCCGATCACGCCGACGCCATGTGGCCGAGCGCGATCAGATCGAACGGTCCCGGCACGCCGAGCATCGCGCCGACCGCCGCGGCGACCGGGAGCGATCCCTGTCGGAGCGCCTGTTCAGCCCTGGATCTCCCGCGCTGGATTGATCCCGGAGCGCCCTGCTCGTCCCGCGGACGACGGCGCCGCAGCGGAAGATCCCCGCCCAGCAGCTCCCGTCCGCGCCGAGTGGCCGCGATCGCCGCGAGCACCAATGCGATGCCGCCGAGGATCAGGTACGCCGCCGCCCCCAGCCTCTGAGAGGTCGTACCGGCCACGCTCGCCCTGGAGCGGAAGACCACCAGCACAGCAGCGCTGGCGCCCACGCTCACGAACACGCTGCCCAGATAGCAGGCCCAGAGCAGCGGCTTCGGGTTGGGGCGGGTGAGGATGACGACGACCACGGCCAGCAGCTGTGGGTAGACCGCTGCCGCGAGTCCAAGCGCAAGGATCGTCCCCATCCGGGGTCAGTATCGATTGCCGCGGCATTCGGTGCAACGGCAACCGGCGCAGACCCGGGGTCGGAGCTCCGGTCGGACCGGAGCTCCGATGCTCGGGGGCTACGGTTCGAGGACGACCCGGGCGGCGACCCTTCCGGCCTCGACGTCGGCGATCGCCTCGTTGACCTGGTCGAGCGATCGAGTCTCGCGGATCACGGAGGTCTTGCCCGCC
>JADGPN010000227.1 GCA_017882465.1 Solirubrobacteraceae bacterium | reverse complement strand
TCTCGGCCGGAGACTTCGCCCGCGACGCGGCCGCTGCGCTCCAGGGCGCCCGGTACACAGGGCCCCCGTCGGTCGTCGCGACCGGCGAAGCCAAGCCGCAGCGGGACGAGCAAGAGACGGAGCGAGCGGAGGCGGCGCTCGTCGCCCTGGAGGCAGCGATGCAGCAGCCGACCGCCGCCGGCGCGAGCGAGGCACCTGACCCGGAACCCGGACCGCCGACCACGATCAGCCCGGCCGCGCCCGAGACCGTTGCGTCGCAGCCGTCTGCACCGCCACCTGAGGACGAGGACTGGGTGGGTAGCGCCTCGAGCCCCCAGGTGCCGGTCACCGCTGAGAGCCCGGCCACCATCCCACCCCCCGAGGCGCCCGCCACCGCGGGCAGCCCGGCCGCCACGCCGCCTCCCCGAGAGCCAGTCGCGCCCGCGAGCCCGGTCATTGCCGCGGCAGCGGGCATCGCCGCTCCGCCCCCTGCCGCAGGCGACGCCACTCCGCCCCCCGCAGGCGGATCGGCGCGCAGATATCGATGGCCGATTGCTGGAGCGCTGGCGCTCGTTGCGGCCGCGGTCGTCGCGATCATCCTGATCAGTTCCGGTTCGAGCTCGAGTCCGAGCTCCAGCTCGAGCTCGACCGCCGCCGCCGCTCCGGGCACCCTGTTCACCGCCACCCCGAAGCCGGTGCCGACCAACCGCGTCAACGGCGCCGGCACGGCGTCGGTCCGCCTCAACGGGGATGTCGCGACCGTCACCATCACCACGCACGGACTGCTGAACGGGGCGCCGCACGCGCTTCACATTCACGCCGGCGGCCTTGGAATCTGTCCTCCGGCGTCGGCCGCGCGCCTGCACAACGGCAACCTTTCGATCAGCACGACCGACGGCATCCACTTCTACGGCCCGCCGCAGGTCGCGCTGACGACCACCGGCGACACCAGTCCGCGCAGCATCGTCGACTTCACCCGGTACCCGGCGGTGGGAGACATCCAGTACACGCGAAAGGTGACGGTCCCACCCAAGGTCGCCGCCGAGATTCGTCGCCACAACGCGGTCATCGTCATCCACGGAATCGACTGGAACGGCAACGGCATCTACGACAACGTGCTCGACCGCAGCGACCTCAGCAACAGCCTGACCGGTGAGAGCACCGCTCCGGCGCTCTGTGGCCCACTGGCCGAGGCAAAGGTGGCAGCCCGAGGCTGGCACGACTCCCAGGTGGTGTACACCGCCGCGCTGAGCGTCCGCGAGGTCTCACTGGGCGGTACCCCGGTCTGGTCCTACCTCTGTCATCTCGCGGCCGGCGCCGGTCCGGTGGCCGATCCGTCGGTGAGGACCGGGCCGTCACGGGGTGTGTCGACCTGACCGCGCCAGGCGCGGAACCCGGCTCAGCCGTTCGCGTCGGGGATACCCGCGGCCTCAGCCAGTGACCGCGCATACTCGAGGCTCGTTCTGGGTCGCTTGGAGGGATGCTTGCGGAGCGCGGCCTTCAGCGCTCGCGTGAACTCGGGCGGGACATCAGCACGCGTGGGATCGGGAGGCTCGTCTCGCAGGTGTGCCCACAAGATCTGCATGCCAACCCGATCGGCGAACGGTGTCCGGCCCTCGATGCACTCGAACATCACGCATCCGAGCGCGTAGATGTCGGTGGCGGCGGTGACCTCCTCGCCGCGAATCTGCTCCGGCGCCATGTAGTCCATCGATCCGAGCGGCTGCCCGGGCCTGGTCAGGACCGTCCCCTGGCTCTCCTTGATCAGACCGAAGTCGGTGATGTAGGCGTTCTCTGCGGAGTCGAGCAGGATGTTGCCCGGCTTGATGTCGCGGTGGACCAGGCCAGCTTCCCACAACGCCTCGAGGCCGTCCGCGACCTGTGCGCAGATCCGCACTACGGTCGGCAGGCCGAGCGGGCCGCTGCGCTCCAGCTTGTGCTCGAGCGAGCCGCCCTCGATGAACAGTGCCGCGAGATAGGGGACGCCATCGTGCTCACCGGTATCGATCACCGGTACGACGTGAGGATTGCTGATCGTCTGAGCGATGCGCGCCTCCCGCCGGAAGCGACGCAGGAAGGTGTCGTCCCAGGCCAGGTCCTCCTTGATCAGCTTCACCGCGACATGCTTGCCGTCGGGGCCGCTGGCCCGGTAGACGATCCCCATCCCCCCGACCCCGAGTACCGACTCGATTCGGTACGCGCCGACCGTGCCGCCGATTCGAGACTCGGGACTGGAATCACGTGCCCTGTCGCCCATGGCCAGGTCAGTGCCAGCTCTGCTCCAAGCGCTGCTCGGAGCCGATCACGTGCATGACGGCATTGATCAGGGCCAGGTGCGTGAACGCCTGCGGGAAGTTCCCGAGATGCCGGCCGGTCCGCGGATCGATCTCCTCGGCGTACAGCAGCAGCGGGCTCGCGTAGGAGAGCAGCTTCTCGCACAGCGCCCTCGCCCGCTCGCTCTCGCCGATCTCCGACAGCGCCGAGACGAGCCAAAAGGAGCAGATCGTGAAGGTCCCCTCATCCGAGGCGAAGCCGTCATCGGTGTCGAGAACGCGATAGCGGAGCACGAGCCCCTCCTCGCTCAGCTCATCGGCGATCGCCAGCACGGTGTCGCGGATGCGCGCGTCCGCTGCCGGCAGAAAGCGCACCAGTGGCATCAGCAACACGGACGCGTCGAGGGCGGTCGTGTCGTAGTGCTGCACGAACACGCCGCGATCATCGAGGGCGCGCTCGCAGATGTCGGCGTGGATCGTCGCCGCAGCCTCCTCCCAGCGCTCCGCCATGCGCGTGTCGTGGCGGATGCGGGCCAGCCGCGCGCCACGGTCTGCCGCGACCCAGCACATCAGCTTCGAGGAGGTGAAGTGCTGGGGTTCGCCCCGGACTTCCCAGATCCCCCGGTCGGGCTCGCGCCAGCGCTCGAGCGCGGTCTCCACCTGGCGCTTGATGATCGGCCACAGGCGATCGGGCAGCTGGTCGCGCGACTTGGTGTGAAGGTAGATCGAATCGAGCACCGCCCCCCAGACGTCGTGCTGAGCCTGGTTGTAGGCGCCGTTGCCGATGCGCACCGGCTTGGCCTGGTCGTATCCCGACAGATGCGTGAGCTCCTGCTCCTCCAGCTTGTTCTTGCCGTCGATGCCGTACATGATCTGCAATCGCCCCTCCTCGGCCTCTGCCATGTCGGCGACGAAGTAGAAGAAGTCGTTCGCCTCCTCGTCGAAGCCCAGCGTGTACAGGGCCCACAGCATGAACGTGGAGTCGCGAATCCAGCTGTAGCGATAGTCCCAGTTGCGCTCGCCGCCGGGCGCCTCGGGCAGCGAGGTCGTTGCGGCGGCGATCATCGCGCCGGTGGGCAGGAACGTCAGGCCCTTGAGAGTCAGCGCGCTCCGCTGCAGGTATGAGCGCCACCGGTGGTCGGGAAAGGTGCCGTGCTTGAGCCACTCCCGCCAGTGCCGAGCCGTGCGCTCGAGCGAGCGCTCGGCCTCCTCGTGGCTGGCCGGCAGCGGGTGGTGCGACCAGCCGAGCGCCGCGAAGGCCGTCTCGCCCTCGCGCAGGATCGTCCGTGCTCGAGCCCGCGGGCCCTCGAAGCCGAGGCGCATGTCGGTCACCAGCCGCAACCGGGTGTCCATTCCCTCCGAGCTCGCGATCGCCTCGTGATAGCCGGTGCCCGTGTAGCTCCATTCAGCCGCCAACCCGCCGTAGTCGAAGGCCGGCTCGCAATCGAGGTTGATCTCGGCGGTTCCCTCCACGCACGTGACCAGCCTCAGCAGGACATGGTCCGCGTCGTGGTCGGTCGGGGACCGCCGGTGACTTTCGGATCGCTCGTCATCGTGGTGCCACGGGCCAATCGACAGCGCGTCGCGAACGATGACCCAGCCCATGCGTGTCTCCCAACTCGTCTCGAGCACCATCGTGCCCGGTAGGTAGCCCCGGCCCGCCGGCACGCTGACGTCCGCCGGCCCGAGCCGGAAGCTCCCGGCGTCACGGTCGAGGATCGACGCGAACACGCTCGGCGAGTCCATCCGGGGAAGGCACATCCATTCGACGTTGCCGTTGGGCGCGATCAGCGCCGTCGTCTCGCAATCGGACAGGAAGGCGTAATCAGCGATCGGCGGGAAGGCGCTCGCTCGGAATCCGCGTTCGGAGCGCGAGACCGTCATCGGGCCGGGGATTCTCACCGAGGCCGGCCACGCGTGTCAAGGCTCGGTGCCCGCCGGGCCGCCGTCGCGTCGTGTACACCCAAATCCCCTCACCGAGCGCCGTGAGCGAGAACACTGGGGATCATCCGTCGGCCGCGCGCGAACGGATCTGCCTGCGGTTATGCTCCGGCCGGCGGAGCGTCGTGGAAGATCCGCCGAGTCTCACGTGCCACTCACCTCGATCGACGTTATTGCCTCGGCGCTCGAGCCGGTCCTGCCGGACCTCGGCCGGCTGACCTCGCCCGATGGCGCGCTGACCCTGATGCTCAGCGACATCGGGGGCGCGGAGCAGGTCGCTGAGCGCCTGGGCCCGGAGCAGTGGGCTGAGCTGCTGCACGACCACCACGTGCTCGTCGGTCAGATCGTCGGTCATCACGACGGTCAGGTCGTGACGATCGAACGCGATGGGTTCATGGCCTCCTTCAACAGTGCCCACGCCGGCCTGCATTGCGGCGTCGAGCTGCAGAGAACGTTCGCGTCGGGCGCCGACGCCGGAATGGGCCTTCGCATGGGCTTGCACTCGGGCTTTGTGATCGCCAATCCAGACCAGCTGCTGGGCCGCAACGTGGTGCTCACGGCGCGAATCGCAGACAAGGCGGCGGGCGGTGAGATCCTCGTCTCCTCGGCGCTCAAGGAGTACACCGAACGCGACCCGCGGTTCCGATTCGAGCCCCGCGGCGAGGTTCACTTCAAGGGCATGCTCGGCGAGCATTTCGTGTACGCGGTGCTGTGGCAGCCCGACACCGCGGCGTCGATCCCGTCGTGAGCCGGATGACTCAGAAGGGCGCTTACCGCGGGTATCAGACCAGCTTCAGGCGCCAACGTCAATGGGCCAGCCGGCGCTTGAGCAGGCTGAGATCGGGGTCGCTGCACCCGTGCGCCGAGAGCCAGGCCGCGGACCCGCCGAAGCGCTCGTCGACGAGCTCGAGGACGCGCTGCATGGTCGCGGGGACCGGTGCGTGCCTCTGCGCATCGTGACCCTCGAGCCCGGCGCGGTATGTGGACGAGCTGACGAGGCGGGCCATGATCGCTTCGATGCGCTCCGCGGTCGCCACGTAGTCGCCGATGATCGTGGCGCGAGCGACCCCGGCCGCGTCGAGCGCGAGTGCGACCACGACCCCGGTGCGGTCCTTGCCGGCGGCACAGTGCACGAGGACGGCGCCGTGCGCACGGGCGATCGCTCGCAACGAGCCGACGACCGAGTCCGGCCGGCAAGCGAGGTAGCTCATGTAGGCGCGGACGATGGGTGGCTCATCCGGCAGGTCGTCCTCGTTGGCCATGGCCCAGGGCTTGACCGTATCGGCGTCGAGATCCGTGTTCCCGCCGGAGTCCGGGTACAGCGAGCGATGCTCGATCCGCACCGCGCGCTCGGCCGCGATCGGGCCGGGCCCCTCGAGCTCGACCTCGACGTCCGTCCGCAGATCGACCACCACCTCGACCGCCTGCTCCTCAACCAGCACGCGCAGATCGCGGGCGCTGAGCGCCTGCAGGTTGTCCGCTCGGATCAGCGCGCCGGGCACGACCGCGCGGGCGTTCACGGCGCCGTCGAGATCGATCCAGTGACGAGTGATGTTCCCGGCGCTCATCGCTGGATCCTCGCAGGCGGCACTCGGTTCGAGCTCGCCTTCACGCTCCCGCGTCCCAGCGGACAGACCGGTCAGAATTCGAGGACGGACGCAGTACAGTCGCTGTTCGGGCTGATTTGCCCCCATCCCCGATCGAGGAACGCCATGGCCGCTTGGTTCCGCAAGGACAAGGTCCCCGAGCCGGACCAGCACCAGCGTTCGGGAGGCTGGTACGCAGATCCCTACGGCGTTGGCGCGCGCCGGTGGTACGACAGCAAGGACGGGTGGTCCGATCGCGTCGAGGGGATCGGCGAGCAGCCGGACAAGACCGGCGTGTCGCGACTGGATGAGGCAGCCGGCCGGGCGTCCAGCAACGGCTCCGGCGAGCAGGCGCGTGAAGACGACGCCTGAGATCAGCCGGCGCTGACATCGGCGAGGTCCATCGAGCTCGCGATGGTGTGGAACTTGACCTCAGGAGGCGCGACGATCGTCGCCGGGATCGCTGCCATGAACTCGCCGACGTGCGCGGTGGCGAAGTGCCGCTCGAGAGCCTCGCTGCTCTCCCATTCCTCCACGAACACGAAGTCGTTCTCGATCTCGGTGTCCTCGTAGAGGCGGTAGCTGAGGCAACCGGCCTCCGCGCGGGGACGCGGCCGCGACCGCCCGCCCGATCCGCACAAGCTCCGCGCGCTTGTCCGCGTCGGTCCGAACCCGACCAACGACCACAATCATCTCGTCTCCCCTCGTTCCGGCGTTGACCGCCATCAGCGAGGGGAAGCCTAGTGCCGGCGCGATCCGCCGTCCGGATTCGACCGATCAGGGTCGGTTCTACGACGCGCTGACGCCCCTGCAGGGCCACGTCACGGCTGCGGATGTCAGCCGCCTTCTACCTGTCGGAGAAGTTCAGCGTCACGGGCCCGG
>JADGPN010000226.1 GCA_017882465.1 Solirubrobacteraceae bacterium | reverse complement strand
GACGCTGGTCTTCTTCGATCTGAACGGGTTCAAGCGCTATAACGACAGCTTCGGGCACGCCGCCGGCGATGCGTTGCTAGCGCGTGTTGGAGCAGCCCTGCGGGCCGCGGTCACGGCGGAAGGGCAGGCCTATCGGCTCGGCGGAGATGAGTTCTGCGTACTACTCGGAGGAAGATTTGAACGCCACCACCGATTGGTGGCAAGCGCCGGCTCGGCACTGACCGAGCGTGGGAGCGCCTTCACCGTTCGTGCGGCTTTTGGGCTGGCAATCATTCCCGATGATGCCCGGAGTGCCAGCACCGCGCTGCAGCTGGCCGATGAGCGCATGTACGCGGAGAAGGCTCGAACGAGCCGAAACAGCCGCGCCGAGACCCGCAACGTCCTCCTGCAGCTCCTCAATGAACGGACACCCGACCTGCGCGAGCACGTCGATGGCGTCGGTCAACTCGCCTCCGAGATCGCCCGTGACTTCTCGCTTGATTCCGATCAACTCGACGAGCTACTGCGCGCCGCGGAGCTGCACAACATTGGCAAGCTGGCGATTCCCGATGAGATCCTGAGCAAGCCCGGGCCCTTGAACGACGCAGAGTCGCAGTTCATGCGTCAGCACACGATCATCGGCGAGCGCATCCTCAACGCCGCCCCGGCCATGCGACCCGTTGCCCGCCTCGTGCGTGCAACCCACGAGCGGTGGGACGGAAACGGATACCCGGACGCCCTCGCCGGGACGGCGATCCCACTCGGAGCCCGCATCGTAGCCGCCTGCGACGCCTATCAAGCGATGAGAAACGAGCGTCCATACCAAGCAGCGCGCACACAGGCCGAGGCGATCGCGGAGCTCAGACATAACGCCGGCAGCCAATTCGATCCGGCGGTCATCGAGGCACTCTGCCAGCACCTCACGAGTCCTCGAGCAACATACGACGCCGACGACCGGACGGAGCGCCCCAGGTCAGACCACCCAAAATCGGACCGACTCCACAGCCTCGAAGCGACTCGCCCAGCAGATCGGGAGTCGTAACTCACGCTCGCGGGACAATGCCGAGGAGTCCGTCCGCGGAGACGGCGATCTACCTGCAGCGCCGGCGAGAGCGGGTCTGAGCACAGCCGGCGGTGGACACCTGGTTTGCGCGGAAGGCAGGGCGCCTGCTTTGCCTGCGCGAACGGTAGGCGCTCCGTCGCGGATCTCGTTGCTGCTCAGGACGACCTGGAGGCGTCTTGTGTACGGCCAGCTGGCCGTCGAGCGAGAGTGCTGGTTCCGGCCGGATGCGAACTGCGACGCGGTTGTCCCTCCCTTCGGTCAGTGCTGGTCGTGGAGCACAGGGGCGTACGAGATCCCGACGATCGCGCCCTCCGGTGACTGCAGCCTGGCTACGGTCTGACCCCACGGCTCCTCGCGCGGTGGGTGCAGCAGCTCGTAGCCGGCCTGCTCCAGCTCCCGTGCCGCCGGGGTCACCGCTGCGGCTTCCGCGACATCGAACTCGATGCTGACCTGCGGCACCGGCCGCTCCGCCGGCCACTGCGACGTCCCGAAGCATGCCTCCGCTGCCTGGGACAGCGGCCAGATGCCGAAGGACTTACAGCCGGCGATGTGCTCGCTGTGGTGATAATCGTCGCCGTGGCTCCGAGCGGGAGCCTGAGCGTGTCGACGTAGAGCTTGCGACTGGCGGCCGGATCGGGCGCGATCACCGCCAGAGTTGAGAGGAACTCTATGTTCATGCACCTACCTCCTCGTTCGCTGTGTGCTCGTTCTTCGATCCAAGCAGGTTCCGCGAGCACTTCGCGGCAACCGTGCGTTCGACGCCTCCGGCCTGATGGGTGAGGGACACTCGGCCGCCGCGAGCGTTGCCAGAGCGCTGCTCCGACTGACGATCGACGCGATGGACGCGTGGAACGACGATGGCGGGTTCGCGGAGTACCGGCTCGATTGTCGATTGCTTGATGTTCCGCCGAAGCGAACGAGCGTCACCGCGACGTGATGGACCGGTCGGTTCTCGAGGGCTGGGTCACGAACGTTGCGCTGCTGCGTTGCGTGTCCGAGCTGCCCGGTTCACCCGGATCACTTGACCGCCCGCCGTGGCTGGAGCAGTTGCTCGCCTGGGGAGTGTGCCCGCCCGAGGCGCGAAGTGCTATTAGTCGGCCCACCAGTCCCGCTGACCCTCGACGTCTTCTCGCGGATTTTCGCCGAGATTGGGCGCACCGAACACGAGGATCTTGAGGCCCTCTGGCCCGCTCTCGTAGCCTCGCCACGTACCGGGCGGGACGCGCACCACGTCCCACTCCTTGACCTCGACGATCTCGTCGTCGAGCTTCATCCGCCCGCTCCCGCCCACGACCACGTACACCTCCTCCTGCTCCTTGTGCGTGTGGCCGTACGGGAAGCGATAGTCGGGCGGGATGCGCTGATAGCTGAGGCCGGACTGCTCGAGCTCGAGCGCCTTGCTCGCCATGCGGAACTCCAGGTCTGGCGCGCCGTCGAAGTTGGACCCAAGATCCTCCAGATCCTCCCTGAGGTTCCTGAGCGTGAACGGCACGGCCGCGATTCTATGGCTCAGGAGGTCGCACCGCCGCCGGTGCAGCGGCGCCGACAGCGACATCGAGTCCACCTTGACCAACACTCGCCTCGCTGTCCTGCCCCGCCGCGAAGGCGAACGTAGTTGGTGTCAGTGATGCCCCGCACGACAACGAGCAGTCCGAGGCGTCGCTCTCGCAAGCGCAGCAGGCAGCAGTAAGGGCGCGGAACCTACCGGTGAGGTATGCCGCATCAGGAGACCCGGTTTCGTGTCGGCACAGGCATCCGGCCCGTAGCCGGGCGCGCACCTGCTTGGCGCGGGTTGGGGGGAATGCCCGGGGCAGGATCCGGCGGCGATGCGCGGAGCGAGCGCCCGGGCGCGCGTGCCGCGCAAAGGAGGGCAGTGGATCGCTCTCGCCGTCGGCGTAGAGGGTCAGGAGACCGACAAGAACAGCTCCCGCGGCGCGCCGACGCTTCAGGAGGGCGGCTCGTCTGATTCCGGCGTTCGGTTCTTCGGGGGTATTCTGCGCGCGTGCCAGGGGGTCGATGTACAGCAAGAGCCGTGCTGGTGGTCGTGTGCGTGCTCGCCGCGGTGGGCGGCGGGGCGGTTGGGATGCCCGCGGCCCGCGCAGTGGCCGCGAGTGTCCCCAAGATCACCGTCTTCACCGACGAACTCGCGGGGCCACCGCTGATGGGGCTCGGAGCCCAGCTCGACCCCTACGACGCCCTCCGCCCGAATCAGATCAACTGGAGCCTGCTGACTGAGCGGCTGCAGTTCATGAGGCCCGGTGTCCTGCGCGTCGTCGAGCCGGCGTCGACGTACTTCGGTGGCTACGACGCGGCGGGGAATCCCACCTACCGCTGGACGGATCCCCATGTCCAGGAGCTGCTGTCGATCCTCTCGATCGCCAAGGGCCTCGGCATCACCGTCGTCCTCGGGGATTGGGGGAATCCGCTCATCAGGGGCGATGCACGGGTTCCGATTGAGTTCATCGGGCAGCTCCGCAACACCTACGGCTACACGAACGTCCGCTACTACAACGTCACCAACGAGCCCAACGACTCGTCGAGTTGTGACTTCAGCTGCTGGACGGGGATGATGAAGGCGATTGCCACGGAGACCACGCGGCTCGGCTATCAGAGCTGGCTTTCGCTGGTGGGGCCGGACAACGCGAACTCGTGGGACGACACCCAGACCGCCCAGACGCTGGACCGGACTGTCGGGCTCGACCAGGACAACCCGCTCGGAGGCGATGCGTGGCTGACCAAGACGGTGGCGGCGATCCCGAGCTTGATGGGGGCTTACGACTCACACCGCTACGCCACGATCTGGGGAGTCGAGAACGGTGTCTACGGCGACCAGGTTCGGGCCCGGAGGGAGCAGATCTCCAATCTCGACTCTCCGGCCAAGCCGTACTTCGCGGGTGAGGTCGGCCTCACGGCGCGGCAGACCACGCCGTTCACCGCGCGGGATAGGCGCAGCGCGCGCGCCGCGCGCTTGCTGCTGCCACTGCTTGACCCGAGCAGCCGAGCGCACGGCAGCACGTTCGTCGACAGCCAGCCCCACATCGCCGAGTTCAGGTACGGCGTCTGGATGGGAGACATGATGATCCAGGCGATCGGCGCCGGCCTCGCGGGCGCGAGCGCTTGGGACCTCGACGACGCGATGCATACCGGCGGGCAGTACGGCGCCGACAACCTCAAGCGGTGGGGATTCTGGAACTCGCTCGGGGGCCAGGACGGCTATCCGGCCTCAGATCTGGCCGTCCGTCCCTGGTACTACGCGTGGTCGGTCCTCTCCCGAGCCTTTCCGGCCGGAAGTCAGGCGCTGGTGGTGCCGAGCACCGGCGTTCCCGGGCTGAGGGCGGCGGCAGCCAGGATCCCGGACGGCCCTGGCTTTGACCTTTCGCTCGCGGTGGTGAACGACTCCGACACGCCGCGTTCGATCGCGCTGGCCGTGCCATCCCTACCAGGTGCGCTCACGCTCGCGCGGTACGACTATTTCTCCAGCCACCAGGTGGTCGACGCCAATGGCTTCGCCCTGCCGGACCAGACCGTCTCCCTACAGCCAAGCCCCGGCATCACCGTCTCGCTCCGCTCGCGGGGGCTGGTGGTGCTGACCTCGCTCGGCTTCGCAGCGCCCGTGGTGCTCAACCAGGGCGTAAGGCCGCTGCTCGACAACCTGCACGACTGGCGCCAGACGTACGCGCGCAGCTCCGGTCTGACACTGGATCACAGCAACCTGGCGCGGTTCAATTACGCGTCCTCGCGGGCGATGCTGAAGCCGCCTCCCAAGCCCACGGGCAAGGGAAAGCGCAAGCCCGCGCCCAAGCTCAAGCCGCCGCCGCAGTTCCTCGCCTACCGCGCGAGCCAGGTGACGAGCCTCGAGCTCAAGGCGTACAGCACAGGCGTACCGCAGCTGTCGATGTATGAATCCGAGGACGGTTTCGTGTGGGCACCGATCGCGCTTGCCTCAACCAATCCCGCACCCGCGGTGGGCGGGCGGCAGATGCTCAGCGAGCTGCTTCCGGCGCGCTCGCTTCCCGCCGGCGTCAACCGGATCAAGCTCGTCCTGGGACAGGGCACCGAGCTCGCTCAAGTAACGATCATGGACAGGCGGTTGGGCCCGGCCTGCCTGGCCCCGGTACCGGCTGCGCGCCCCAACTCGCTGGCCGGGTTCCTCCCGGGGGCAAGCCGCCCCGTGGTCCTGGGCTCGATCGGTACGGCCGCCACCACCTCACGCTTCGTGTGGAGCTATTGCGTGGGCGGCGGCGGTCAGCTTGCGGTCGTGTTCCCGCGCCGTGGGGGCGCGTCCCTGATCGCAACGACGGCGGGCGGCTACCGGCTCGGCGGCATCGGCCCGGGCGCCTCGCTCGTCAGCCTCGAGCGCCGATACGGTCGTGCGGCGCTGCGTGCGGTGGGAAGCCGGCTGCTCGTCGGGCCGGCCGACCAGGTGTTCATTATTCGATCCGGCAATGTCTCGGCGGTGGGGCTCGTCGGCAGATCGGTGCTGGCCAAGCCCGGCGCGCTGCAGGCGGCGGTCAGGCTGGCCGCGCTTGGTTGATCGCGAGCCCGGCAGCCGGCCGGAGATCCGGTGTCCGACGACTGACAGTCGTCTTCGAGCCGGTCAAGACGACGCAACAACAAGAAGAACGGGCTCTCGCCCGGCATGGCTACCACGGTGAGTTGATGCCGTGCTGCTGGAAGGTGAGGCTGATCTGTCTGACCAACGCGTTGCTTCCGACGATGACTGCAGTTCGCTTGAGTCCTGAGCCCCGAGATTCGCCACGAGCGAGACCGGCCGCGCCGTCGTCCGTCTCGCGCCGTAAGCGATCGGTCCGAAGGCCCTGCTTCCTCGCGAATGCGGGCATGCGCAACCCGTCGCCGGGCGACCCATCGGGAGTCCTGCAATTTTCGGATGCAGGACTTCCTCTGGTTCTGCGGTCGCGCCCCGCAAAGCGCGGAAAGCTCGTCTCGTCGCACAAGCCGATCGGCATCTGCGACGAGTCGTGGTTTCCGCGGCGCATTGCAGGTCGCTCAGCGCCGACTTTCACGACCCCGGATCGGTCGGCGTTGAGTTTAAGCCGGCGATCCCACGGGTGATGACTGACCGGCTGGTCCTGCGCGGCTGGCGCGAGGTCGATCTGGAGGCATTTGCCGACATGGGTGCCGATGCAGACGTGATGCGGTTCGTGGGCGGAGTCGTCGATCGGGCTCAGGCGTGGCGGATGATGGCGCTATTTGCCGGGCATTAGCCGTTGCGGGGCTATGGCAGCTGGGTGGTCGAGCGACGGTCTGACCAAGCGGTCCTCGGTCGGGCCGGGCTCTGGCAACCCGAGGCATGGCGCGGATTAGAGGTCGGCTGGGTGTTCGCTCGATCGGCGTGGGGCTATGGCTTTGCTACTGAGGCGGCGCAGGCTGCTGTTCTCTGGGCGTGGGAACACGTTGACTGCGGGCAGCTGATCTCGCTCATCGCCCCAGAGAACCAGCGGTCGATCCGGGTTGCTCAGCGGTTGGGAATGGAGCCGTTGCGCGAGCACGATCTTCGCGGCGTCAACGTCACGATCTACGCGCTGAAGCGGCCACAAGGCTGAGACCGCCGGTACCTGAGCGCGTCCGCTCAGCGATCGACCACCGCACGCTCCGGCCGTAGGAACAGAG
>JADGPN010000225.1 GCA_017882465.1 Solirubrobacteraceae bacterium | reverse complement strand
GGGCGATTCTGAGTAGAGGTTCGGGGCGGCGAATAGCCCTCCGCCGTACCGCGCTCGATAATCCCCTTATGACGTCTTGCCTGCAAATGCGCTGGTTTAGTAGCGACAACGGGGCTTCTCGCTACCTATTCGACCCGTCTCTTCCAGGTCAAGCGCCCGGCGCAGCGGCTCACGCGCGTCGCCGCAGGGCACATACCCTGAGCCTCGGGCAACGCGGGGAAGCGAGTCGCGCAACGAGAACGGCCGCCCCGAAGGACGGCCGCGCCCGATGCCTACGTAGAGGTGCCGACGTTGATGGTGATCAATAAGTTCGCTCCCGCCGAGCGCGATCCTGCAAGTCGGCGGCCTGTTCGCTTACGGGGCGGAAAGAAGCCGGCAAGGGTGAGGAGGATGCGACCGTTGCCCGGGCTCGCGGGCGGCGAGGCTCTCCTCGCCGGCGAACACCGCGACGGGCGCCCGGTTGGCGGGCTGCGGCCTGCGCGAGTGCTCGGCGCAGGATGGCGACGAGCGAGGAGAGCGGTGCCTCGCGCTCAGTTGCCCGAGTTGGCCGTAGCTGGGCGCCGTGGAAACAACGCGCTCGCTGGTAGCGCGAAGCCCGGCAGGATGTCGGAGCAGTCGATGGGCTCGTCGCCGGCGCGCACTGTGACATCTGCGGGCGAGCGGTAGACGGTGACTCGGCGTGTGGCGGGATCGACAACCAGCACGACCTGTGCGCCGGCGGCCAGCCAGGCGAGGGCCTTGTCATGAAGCTCCGAGTAGGCGTCTCCCGGCGAGACTACCTCGACGGCCAGATCGGGCGGACCGGGCCAATATCCGAGGACCCGGCCGACACGGTCAGCTCGCTCACGCCTGACGAAGGCAGCGTCGGGAGCCCGGACCGTATCCGGATCGCTCGCTAACAGAAAGCCGGTCTCGGCGGCAAAACCGCGGCCGGCGTCGTACGCCTCGATATGGCGCTGCAACAGCGCAGCAATATGGAAGGCGACGGTCCCGTGCTCGGCGCCGGCCGGCGGCATCTCGCGTAGCTCGCCTTCAACGAGCTCGAGACGGCGATCGTCGCCGGGCAGCCTCAACAGCTGCTCGGCGGTCAGCGCAGCAGTGGACGGCGGGTGGGTCGGGTGCGTGGCCATCGCGCAACGCACCGACCGTAGCACCCTGCCCTCCGGTGCTCGATATGACCCCCGACTCCAAGCTCCCCATCCAGCGTGGCGCCAAGTGCCTCATTTGCAGGCAGCTTGACATAAGGGACATTATCGAGCGTTGTAGAGCGGAGGCTTACGGGCCGCCCCAGAACGCCTGAGCGTACGCGGGGCACTCGTTTCCGCTATCGGGGCTATGCGGACGCGGGTTGCGGGGCGTCGGGCAGCGCTTATCGCTCTTGCTGGGGCTCGACGGCGGGCCAGTCGATGCGCTCGGCGAGCTCGCCCGGTCCGAGGTCGATCAGGCGGCTGTGCTGGATCGGCTGGTACTGGTCGTGCTCGAGCGCGAGCCAGTTGACCGTCTGTGTGTGCGGGTCGACGATCAGGATCTCGTCGACGTGGTGGGCGGCGTAGAACGGCAGCTTCTCCCAGCTCTCGTCGCCGGGGGAGACGATCTCGATCACGAGCGCCGCTGTGGGATGCCAGGTCCCGCCTGCGCCGGGGCGGTGTAGCGCCCCGTCGGGCACGCGGAAATCGTGCTCGGAGTCGCCAAGGTTGACCTGCCCGGTCATTGTTAGACCCGCCTGCCGGGCAAGTGGCCTGAGCAGCGCGTGGAGCTGACTTTCGAGATCGCCGTGTGCATGGCTTGGGGCGGGGACCATGTGCAGCTCACCCTCCCAGATCTCGTCGAGGCGATCGAGCCCCGAGCGCGCACGCCGCTGCACCAGCTCATCAAGGCCTGCCGAGGGGGGATCGAGAATCACCGTGCGCACCGACAGGAAGCCTACCGTCCCGCATCCCGCCGCTTCGTGTCCAATCCACTCGGACCTCCGAGAGTAAACGCGCGGAATCCAACGGTTTGCATTTGTCGCCGTCCGCTTTGAGCGGCTCATGAACCGTCAGTCTTTGTGCAAGCGGTCCGCAGGATTGCTCGCGGAGGCCATATTGCGTGTTTCGCGCGTGTCTTGGCCGTACCCCCATGGTGGGTCTCCTGGTGGTGTGGTGTCCGGAGTGGTGATCCCCAGGGCCCAGCACGGCATCGTCGTGTCGCGGAACCGGGCGTGTGAGGGGAAGGGAGCTTGCGACCTTGCAGCGACGTAGGCGCGATGCCGCAAGCTCCCTGGCGATCGCGTCGTCGGACCTCACACCACCAGGAGACCGATCTGCGCCACCCGACCGCCCTTCTCGACGCGGTCAGCGAGTTCGTGGACCCAGCGAACACTTCCGCATGCCCGCGCGTGCCTGCTCGATCACGTCGCCGAGCTGCGCGCGCTCCTTGGCCCTCGCGGCGACGCGGCGGGCTCCTCGTGGGGACGGGTGCCGCGCGATCCTGCATGGCCTGCTGGATCTGGGCCTGCTGACGGCGGGCGTCGGCGAGCTGCTGGGCGTCGTCGCCGCCGCGTGAGCGTCGCCCGACTTGAGCACACGACGGCGGTCTCAGGCAGCGAGCCGAAGCCGGGCTGTCGGCCGGCGATGGTCGCTGGGGCAAGGGGTTGGCTTGCAACCTCGGTTCGGTTGGCTGGGGCGGGTCAGATTTCCCGGCGTGATGCGATTCGCGCGAGGATGAGGTAGCCGAGGAGCGCCCATGTCGCGATCACTGCCCATGAGCCGAGGCCGGCGTGGAATGGGGTGTGGGGGGAGAGGCCGTCGGCGAGCAGCTTGGTCGCTTGGGGGAATGGCAGGAGGTCGAGGATCGTCGCGAAGGCGCCTGGATCGACGAACAACGCGGCGGCTGCCAGGCCGATCAGTGGCAGGGTGAGGAACCCCGCGTAGGTGTTGATCGCGGCGGAGTTCGGCCAGAGCAGGCCCATCATCAGTCCGAACCCGACGAGGCTGGCGATCAGCGCGAACGCGGCACCGAAGAACAGGAGCGGGTCGTGCACGTGGAGCTGGGTGAGCAGGACTATGAGGCCGACGCCCGCCAATCCGTAGAGGAAGCCGGCGAGCGCCTTCGCGGCGAGGATCTCTGGTCCCGGCGCGGCGAGGCGCAGCGCGCCGAGCGTGCCCGTCTCGATCTCCTCGGCGATCTGGATCGGTACGACCATCATCGCGACGAAGACCAGCAGCAGGACGACCATCAACAAGACGGTGAGCTCGCGCGATTCGAGCATGTCGCCGGGCTTGCGGTGGGTGGCAGCGACCACGCGGACCTGCGTCTGCGCCGCCGGCGCGCGCCCCGCCGCGCGTGTCAGCGCGTCGGGAACGAGCGCAATGACCGATTGTGCCGTCGGCGAGGCGCCCTCGGAGACGAGGATCTCGGCCCGCGCCGGCCCGCGCCGCTGCGTCGGCGCGACGACGACGGCGAAGTCGACGTCCTTGGCGGCGACGAGCGTGCGCGCGGCCAGCCGATTGCGGGTGTTTTGCACCTCGACGTTGACGCTGTTGCCGGCGGCCGTGCGCAACTCTCGCGCCACGCCGCGACCGTCCGCGTCGACGACCGCGACCTGTGCCGTCGGCAGCTCGTGCGCGTTGGGTAACGTGGCGTTGTAGAAGACCGCCAGCCCGATCGGCATCAGCAGCAGCAGCAGGATCCGGCCGTCGCGCCCGGCGTCACGCAGATCCTTGATCAGGATCGCCAGGATCCGGCGCGCGCTCACCATTGGTCTGTCTCCTCGGCGCGATCGTCCTCGAGGCTGCGTCCCGCGAGGTGGATGAAGACGTCGGCGAGCGTCGGCTCGAGCGAGTGCATCGAGCGGATCCGCGACGCGGCGATGAGTTCCTGCAGGGCTGCGGCGTCGGGCGGCTTGTCGAGCTTCAGGCGCGCCTGCGTGCCGTCGTCGAGCACGACCTCCACCTCGGGGGCTCGGTTGGTGAGGCTGAGCTTCAGCGCGCGTGGAGTGTCGAGCGCGACGAGCCGTCCCTCGGCGAGGAACGCGACGCGCTGGCAGAGCTCGTCGGCGTCGTTCATGTTGTGCGTGGTGAGGAAGATCGTCGTGCCGCCTGCGGCCAGCGCGGTGACGGTCTGGTGCAGGTCGCGAGCGGACCGCGGATCCAGGCCGCGGGTCGGCTCGTCGAGAAACAGTACGCGTGGGCTGTTGAGCAGCGCGCGAGCGAGCAGCAGCCGCTGGCGCATCCCGGTCGAGAACGTCTTGACCTTGCGCTCGGCGACGCTGCCCAGGCGCACGTGCTCAAGCGCCTCCAGCGCCCGGCTCCTCGGGAGGCCGTACAGCCCGCAGAACAGCTCGAGGTTCTCCTTCGCGGTCGCCCGCTCATAGACGTTGGGAGTGTCGGCAACGAGGTTGATCTGCCCGCGGACCGCCTGAAGGTCGCGCGGCACGTCGTGACCGAGTACCCGCACCCGCCCGCTGGTCGGCTTCGCGCGCCCGGTCAGAATCCGGATCATCGTCGACTTACCGGCACCGTTATGGCCCAACAAGCCGAAGATCTCCCCCGGCGCGGTCTGCAGGCTGACACCGTCGAGTGCCCGGACATCACCGTAATCCTTCGTCAGATCCTCGATCTCCACCGGGGATCTCGTCGATATCGCGCTCGCGGCCCTCATCACTGCTTCTCAGATCGTGGCCGGGTTCGTCGGCGGTCGCCGCCACCGTCTGTCATCGCCCGCAGGGCATGTCTGCGCTCCAGCGAAATGAAGAACAAGCCCCTCAGATCGGAGTAGTTCGCTGCTGCCGTCGCAAGCCTGCGTTGCATGGTCCCGTCCGCTCAAACTGGGTTGTGGTCTATGGAATATCGAGAGTTCGTGCGGAGAACCGGGTTAGGCCGCGACGGCCGTATTGAGTTCGCGGTCGCGGAGCGCCTCGAGGTGTTCGTAGCTCATGTGAGACTCGCAGACCGTCAAAGTCGTTGCCGTTCGTCGTGATCAGAAGCCTCCGTAGTAGCCTCCGGTGGGAGGGAAGATTCGCAGGAGCTCGAGCACCGAGGTGAGCAGGCGTGCCGTGAGCGCGGTCAGCGATCGTTTGCGCGTAGTCGCGATGGCGGGTTCGTCTGCTCGATCTGTCGCCTGTTCGAGTTGATCTTGCATGTCATGTCCTTCGCCGGTTTGGTGTCAGGTGTTTTGCGTTGGGAGGCCCTCGAGTGCCGATCCGCGCCGACTGCGGGGAGATGCCAGGGGGGTTTCATCGAACGTCACGATGGACCGTCGGTGTCTCGCTGTCCTCGGCGCGGAGAGTGAACTTGATGTCCTACTTGAGGTGGAGGCCGCCCGCCGGCGGCGGCGTCGCTGGTGCCTACGCGCCGGGCTTGACGATGCCGCTTTCGTAGGCGAGGACCACGGCTTGGACGCGGTCGCGCAGTCCGAGTTTCATGAGGACGCTGCCGACGTGGCTTTTGACGGTCGCGTTGGTGATGACCAGGCGCTCGGCGATCTCGTCGTTGGAGAGGCCGCGGGCGACGAGGATCAGGACCTCCCGCTCGCGTGGCGTGAGCTCGCGCAGAAGCGCGTCGGGGGGCTCGACGGGGTCGCTTCGCCGCGCGTAGTCCTCGACGAGACGGCGGGTGATCGAGGGTGAGAGCAGCGCCTCGCCAGCGTGAAGCACGTGGATCGCCTCGACGAGCCGCTCGCGTGGGGCGTCCTTGAGCAGGAAGCCGGCCGCGCCCGCGCGCAGCGCGCCGAAGACGTACTCGTCGAGGTCGAACGTCGTGAGCACGAGCACGCGCGGCGGCGGGTCGAGCTGCATCTCGACCAGGCGCGCGATCGCCTCGATACCGTCCATGTTGGGCATCCGGATGTCCATCAGGATCACGTCCGGACGCAACGCCTGGGCGCGCTCGAGCGCCTCGCGGCCGTCGGCCGCCTCGCCGACGACGTGCAAGTCCTCGTGCGTCTCCAGGAACAGTCGAAAGCCGATCCGCACCAGCTCCTGGTCATCGACGATCAGCAGCCGGATGCTCACGCCGGCCGTCCGATCGGCAGGCTCGCCGCCACGCGGAAGCCGCCGCCCGCGCGCGGGCCCGTCTCGAGCTCGCCGCCGAGCAGCGCGACGCGCTCACGCATTCCGAGGATGCCGTGGCCGGCGCCCGCCACGCCCGCCGCTGCCGGGATCCCGTCGTCGAGCACCTCGACGTCCAGGCCGCGGTCGCGAAACGACAGCGTGACGGTGACGCGACTGGGCCCGGAGTGCTTGAGCACGTTGGTCAGCGCTTCCTGGACGATCCGGTAGACCGTCAGCCCGTCCCCCTCGGTCAACGGCCGCGGCTCGCCGACGATCTGAAGCTCGACCGGCAACCCGCCGGCGCGGTGCTCGGCGATCAAGGCATCGATGTCGGCGATCGACGGCTGCGGGCGCGACTGCGCGCTCTGTTCGCGCTGTCGCAGCAGCGTCAGGATCCGCCGCAGCTCGGCGAGGCTCTGCTCGCCGCTGGCCTCAACGCGCGCGAGGGTGTCGTCGGCTACCTGTGGCGAGCTGTGCAGCACGTCGCGTGCGCCGCGCACGGCGAGGAGCATGACGCTGACCGAGTGCGCGACGATGTCATGCAGCTCGCGGGCGATCACCGTACGCTCCTCGATCACCGCGATCCGCGCAAGCTGCTCGCGTTCACGCTCGAGATACGCCGCCCGGTCACGCAGCTCGCGCAGGTA
>JADGPN010000224.1 GCA_017882465.1 Solirubrobacteraceae bacterium | reverse complement strand
GACGACCCAGATGCCGGCGGCGAAGTCCTGGCCACGTTCGTGCACGTAGGCGTAGCGGCCGGTGCGGGCGCGGTCGCGGATCTCTGGGGTGATCCGGAGCTTGAGCGCCCTCGCTCGGGCGCGGGCGGTGAGCGTGTCGAGCTCGGCGTCGAGCTTGTCGGGGGTGGCGTCGAGGATGCCTCCGAGTTGCTGGCGGCCGCCGGGGGTGAGGTGGGCGCGGGCGTGCTCGATCTGCTCGGCGGCGTCGAGCATGGCGCCGTCGTCGATCCGTACCGCGTAGGTGTGCTCGTCCTCGATCACGGTGCGGTGCACGAACGCGCCGAGGTCGCGCTGGGCCTTCTCGTGCAGGTCGCTTGAGCTGATCCGTCTGGCGACCGCGTCGGTGAGCTCGGGCGCGACCTGGTGCATGTCGGCAAGGCGGTTGGCCATCGTCACCGACAGCTGCTCGCCGCTCGGGCGGTCGGCGACGCGGGCGCGGATCGAGTCCGGCAGGGTGAGCTGTCGGCGCAGGTTGTGAGCCTTGCGGGGCGAGATGCCGAGGTCGGCGCACACGGCGGCGATCCGGTCGGGCTCCGAGAGGCCAGCGCGAGCGTCCCAGCAGTCGCGCAGCTGCTCCTGCTGGTCGGCGAGGCTGAGATCCTCGCGCGCGTTGTTGACCTGCGCTTGGATCCGTCTGATCTCGTCCGGGGCGGGTTGGTGGTCGAGCAGCAGCACGATCAGGCTCTGCACCGGCTGCAGGCCCTCGAACCCGTCACCGCCGGCGAGCTGGTGGCTGGCCCTGGCGGCAAGCAGCCGGCGCTGGCCGTCGTAGAGGAGGACCGGGGCGGCGGCGGCGGCGCGGTGGCCGATGCAGGGGACCAGCTGTCCGGTTCGCATCAGCATCGCGGCGAGCCTTTCGATTCCCTCTTCGGAGATGTCGCGGCGCGCGTTGGCCGCGAGCTCGAGCTGGTCGAGCGCGACCCGCTCGATCGTGCCCTCGACGTCCTTGGCGGCGATCGTGGTCACGTCGAACAGCGCTGGGGAGGGCAGCAGGGCGGGGTTGGCAGTGGTGGCGGTGGGGTTGGGCATTCGCGCTCCTTTCACCTGGGTTGATTGTGTGTTCGCGGGCGGGTTCGCGCCCGTAGCGCGGCGACCGTGTCGGCGGCGATCTGGTCGAGCGCCTGGGCGGGGTCGGTGATCACGTGGATGCGATCGCACTCCACGCCGAGCGGCTCGATCGCGATGCTGAGGTGGATCGTGGGGACGTCGTGTTCGGCGAGCCAGCGGATCCGCTCGACGCCGGCGCGGGTGTCGGCCCATCCGCCGTCCGAGAGCACGTAGAGGAATCGGGGTCGCCGCGGGTTGGTGATCTCGAGCTGGTCTGAGACGAGCTCGATCGCGTCGCCGGCGAACGCGGTGCCGCCGCCGGTCCGGATCCCCGGCACGAGCGCCAGCGGTCGGGTGCCGTCGGAGAGCAGCGCGGCGCTGTTGCCGAACAGCGCGGTCGCACACCGTCCGCCGATCTGCCGCAGGCCGTCGGTGAGGATCCAGCAGATCGGGCCGAGCGCGTACTCGTAGGCGCCCATCGAACCGGAGGTGTCGATCACCAGCCCGACGTGCGGCTCCTCGATTGGGGCGCGCACCTGCCGGGTGATCCGCCACGGGTGGCTGGTTACCGGTTTGCCGGTCTGGCGCTGCGCCTGGGCGCGGGTGTAGGCGCGGCCGTCGAACCGTCCTCCCGGTGTGCGTTTGTCGATCGTGCGGGTGCCGTGGGTGAGCGCCTGGCGCAGCCGGGTGGCGTAACTGCGGGCGTGCTGGATCTCGTCGGGTGCGGGCGGCCGGTCGACGCCCCGGTCG
This sequence comes from Solirubrobacteraceae bacterium, assembly GCA_017882465.1. Lineage (GTDB taxonomy): Bacteria > Actinomycetota > Thermoleophilia > Solirubrobacterales > Solirubrobacteraceae > Palsa-465. The sequence goes on along the minus strand of JADGPN010000224.1, from coordinate 4,851 downwards.
GGCATCCGGCCGGTCGGCAGCCCGGTCGCCGATCCGCGCGCGCGGCCTCGGGTCGGGGTGCGGCCGTCGCGGCCGGCGGCCTGTTCGAGGACCTGCTGCAGGTCGAGGTCCTCGTCGAGCTGCTCGAGCTGCCCCTCGGCCGCCTGCGCGAGCGCCTGCCCGAGAGCGTCGGCGAGCGAGCCCGCCGACGGTGAGCCATCGCCGGTGCTGCGGTCCTCTCCCGCCTGCTGCCCCGCGGGGCCGTCGCCGGCGCCGTTGTCCTGTCCGGGCCCTTGCGACTGTCCGTCGGCTGGTGGCGGGTCGGCCGCTCCGATGATCGCTCGGTAGTCGCGGGCGGCGCGGTCGAGCGTGTCCAGATCGCCGTCGTCGATCCAGATGACTCGGGCGAACAGCTCGTCGAGCGCCGCGAGGTCCCGGCCGCCGAGCACTTGGCGCCACACTACGCGGACGGGGTCGAGGACTGCCGGTGCGAGGATGCCGTAGTGGGTGCGCGCCTGCAGGTACACGCTCGCGCGGCCGGCCATGTCGCGGGTCAGCGGGCGGCCGGCGGTGGCCGCTCCGAGCAGCTGGCCGGCGAACGCGGGCAGGATCACGTCGATCACGGCGGTTTCGAGCGCGCGGCGGATGAACCGGCCGCGGACGGTGCCGGGCGGGTGCTTGCGGACCCCGTGGGCTTCCATGCGCGGCTCTTCGAGCAGCCTGCGGTCGATCGCAAGTTGCCGGTCCGCCGGGTCCGCGGATTCACTGAGCGCGATGTCGTGCTCGATCGCCCAGCGCTTGGTGTGCTTGGCGTGCAACGTCTCGTGGATCGCGACCCCGAAGCAGCGCAGGATCGCCCGCTGGGGTAGCCGGCCGGCGGCGATCTCGGCGCGCGGGCCGAGCAGGGTCTCGGAGTCGAGGTAGATCGTGCGGGAGTGGATCTCGATGTGCCCGGGGTCCGACAGGCCGGGGCCGATCAGCGCCCACACCGGGTACAGCCGCTGCAGGATCTGTGTCCAGTGGTCGGAGAGGTCCTGGTAGACGGGGTCGAGCTTGCCGCGCTGGGCGGCGGCCCGGTGCAGCTGCTGAACGAACACCGCCGGACGGTCGCCGGAGCGGGTGGTGGCGGTGCTCATGAGGTGACCGCGCGCGGGTAGCCGTGCAGGCTGGGCACCCTGCCGGTGGCCGAGACCTTCAGGTGTGCGTAGCCGGCCTGGTCGAGCATCCGGCAGGCGGCGGCCGCCTCGGCGTCCTGGAGCTTGCCCGCCTGCACCTGCTCGAGCAAATTGGACACGAAGAATGCGAGCGCGGCGCGCTCACCGACCCGGTCGATCATCCGCGCGAGCGCCTCGATGTCGCGAAACTGCGGCGTCCAGCAGAGACCGTCCTCGCCGGCGATCCGCTGCCGGTCCAGCGCCGCCGCCTCGCCGACGAGCCGGCGGGCGGCGCCGAGCTCGATGAGCGCCGGCCAGTTGGACGTGACCTCCAGCGTCGCGGGGAACCTGGAGTGCCACGCGTCGGGGATGTCGGTGGCCACGCCGCCGATCAGGCCGGGGTTGTAGGCGAGCAGGCAGGCGAACCCGGGTCGGGCGGTCACGGTCTGGCCGGTGGCGGGGAGGTACAGGCTGAGCCGGCCGTCGAAGCACGAGTTCACGGACAGCAGCGCGACGTCGCGGATCGTGTTGACCTCGTCGATCATCACCACCCACCCTTCGCGCATCGCCTCAACGAACGCCGAGTCGACGAGCCGCACCGATCCGGCATCGTCGGCCGCGGGCACGAACTCGTGGCGGAACAGGTACTCGTCGCTCGAGGGCCCGCCGCTGATCTCGACGAACCCGTAAAACGCGATCCCGTGCCTGGTCTGCACCTCGCGGCCGCGCGTCTGCCACAGCCGCAGCGCGATTGCCCGGGCGAGCATCGACTTTCCGGTGCCGGGTGGGCCGGTCAGCCGCAGGAACGTCGATTCGGCGGGGTTCTCCATGTCGAGCAGGGCGCATGCGAGCTCGTCGATCGGCTGGCCGTGCAGCCGGGGCGGGTAGATCCGCTTGCCGTCCGGGAGCAGGATCGGCTCGGCGAGCGCCTCGAGCTCGACGAGGTCGGCGTGTCGGTCGGGGGTGAGGTCGCCTTGCGCGGCGACCTGGTCGATCTGGTCAAGGGCAGCGTTGATCGCGCTCATGAGCGCGGCCTCCTTTGATCTTGAGATGACAAGTTCGGGTCCGGCGGCGCGCCCGCCGGGGTTCGGTCAGGCGCCGAAGACGTTGGCGGCGACACGCAGGCGGGCGGCGGTGCCGGCGAACCCGGCGTCGTTCTTGCTGGCGGCGACCTGGCCGGCGATCTGGCCGAGCTGGGTGGCGATCGTCGATTCGCTGGCGCGGACGCCTTCGAAGCTGTCGAGGATCTGGTGGTGCTCGGCGCCGCGCGGCGCGAGCACGGCGACGATGTGCTCGACCCCGCCGCCGCGGATGTACGGGATGTAGGTCTGCACCCATCCCTTGGCGGCGCCGGGGCGGGCGGCGCGGCCGACGCGCTGCTCGAGCCCGTTCGGGACCCACGGCAGATCCAAGTGCGTGAGGACCGACGCGCTCTGCAGGTTATGGCCTTCGTGCCCGACCTGGCTGAGGCACAGGATCGGGAACTCACCGGCGCAGAAACGCTGCTTGAGGAGCTCGAACTCGGGGGCCTTGACCTGGCCGTCGCCGACGTGCGCCTCGACGCCGTGGCGCTCGGCGAGCGTTCGGGCGAGCTGGCGCAGGCACCAGACGCGCTCGGCGAACACGATCACCTGCTCTTCGCTGGCGACGCCGGCGAGCGTTTGTGCGGTGATCCCGCGCAGTAGCGGCAGGCCGTCGCCGCCGCCGCGCATCGCCTCTGACACGACCCCCTGGCGAACGAGTGCCTGGGCGAGCGCGGCCTTGGAGTGCGTCAGCGTCTCGGGGTCCACGGAGGCGTCCACATACGTTCCGACGTTTCCGAGCACGACGCCCTGCACGCGGGCGAGCTCGGCGAGTGCCCGCTTGAACAGCTCGCTGCCGGACTCGAGCGTCTTCAGGTCGCGGAGGATCTCGAGCAGCCGCCGGTACGCCTCGCGGCCGCCTTCGCGGATCGCGTCAAGCAGCGCGGCGAGCGCGGGGTCGGGGTCGAGCGCGAGCGGCTGCGCCGGGCGCACCCGCGGCATCCAGGCCTGCATGTCCTGGCGGGTGACCCTGACCAGGTGCGGCCCGTAGTTGACGCGCAGCCGGTGGGCGTTGACCTCGTCCATCAGATCGCCCGCCTCGCGCGTGTTCAGTCGCTCGCGGATCATCGCCTCGTCACCGAGCGCGAGCCCGACCAGCACGTCGAGGTGCTCGGAGCTCTTGCCGCGCGGGGTGGCCGTCAACAGCCAGCAGTCCGCGACCGCTCCGAAGCGCAGCTGGGCGAGCGCCTGGTGCGCCTCGGTGGCGGGGTTGGCGTAGCGGAGCGCCTCGTCGGCGATCAGCAGATGCCAGGGGATCGCCTGCAGGTCGGCGGGGTAGCGGTCGAGCACGCTGTTGGGGACGAGGACGACGCCGGGACGGTCGGCGAGCCGGCGGTCGAACTGGCGGATCTGCCGGGCTACCTGGCGGTCGTCGGAGATCGCCAAGAGCTCGACGTTCGGTGCCAGCGGTGACAGGCCGCGGCCGGGGGCGCCGCGTGTGAGCTCCTCGCGCCACTGGCCGAGCAGCCTGCCCTCGGCGATGACCAGCCCCCGGAACCGGGGCTGCGTGGTGGCGCGGTGCGCGAGCGCCCGGCCTGTGCTGATCGTCTTGCCGGTGCCGACGGCTGAGGCGTCGACGCCGGAGCCGACGACCTTCAGGGCCGCCATCTCGCGCTGGCGGCCGAGCAGCACCGCGTCGTCGTCGAGCGGTCGGGCGAGCGTCATCCGCACCGCCTGGCGGGCGCCGGCGTCCAGGGTGACGTTCGCGTTCGCGCGTCTGAGCGCGCGCAGCTCGCTGACTGCCTGCTCGGCGACCAGCCGGCGGGTGCTGGCCGACAGGCCGTCGGAGGTGGTGATCGTCAGCACGCCCGGCCGGCCCTTCATCCGCCCGACCCGGACGGTGTCCTTGAGGTGGCCGGCCGCTTCGGTCGAGAGCAGCAGCGGCAGCTCGCGCTCGACCGCGGTCTGGACGGCCTCGCCGAGATCCATCACCGCGCTCAGCTGCCCGTAGCGGTCATCGCGCGGTGCGGCCCCGAGCCGGCGCTGCGCGAAGTCGCGCGCGGGGAACGTGATCGCCCGCAGCTCGACCTCGGAAACGCGCACGCCGCCGCGGCCCTGGTAGGAGCGGCGGCGGGCCAACAGTCGGCCCCACCGGTCGCGCCGCTCGCGCGGGACGGCGGCGGCGACCGGCTGGCCGAGCTCGCGGCGCAGCTCCTGGGCGAGCTGCCCGGCGCAGTCAAGGCACTCCTTCGGGCCGGCGTGCAGCGTGCGCGGGTTGATCCGCTCGAGCAGCCGCGGCACGGCTGCGGCGGGGAGCGTGGCGGAGCGCAGATCGCGCTCGAGCGTCCCGCCGAGCGACACCAGCAGCCGGATCGCCGCGAGTGAGAGCACCGGCGTGAGCTGCCACCCCTCGCGCGCGTGGGCGGCGGGCACGACGAACAGCCCGACGGGCCGCTCGACGCGGTCGACCTCGGGCAGCTGCTCTTCGCAGAGCTCGAGCCAGGTGCGGGAGCCGATCCTCCAGCAGCGCACATCGTCCGGCTGATACTGGTCGGGGTGGGTCAGCACCCAGCGCGACAGGTCGTCGGCCTGCTCGGCCGAGACGCCGAGCCTTCTTGACAGTGCGTGTCGCTGGTCGGCGCGGTGCGCGTAGATCGCCGGGTCACCCAGCGAGATCGCCAGCCTTGAGTGCGCGC
>JADGPN010000223.1 GCA_017882465.1 Solirubrobacteraceae bacterium | reverse complement strand
AAAAGAGAGTATGGTCGTTGTAGGGCCGTTATCGGCCGCTACTGCCCGAATCTCTCGCGCAGGCCCGCCTGGCAAAGACTTGCCTTTCGCTGACCTCACGGGCTGTTTCGTCCAAAGCGACAGAAACGCCGTTACAGACAGGACTCGTCCCCACTCGGGGGTCCTCCAGGGAGGTCTAGTCATGACCACCACCATCAGCCGGCGCCCCAACGCTCCTGGACCATCGATAGATCCTCGCACCGAACCGTACGTGATCCGCCGTGTCCAGGTCCACCAGCACAACGACTCCGGACTCCTTGAGTTCTTCAACACGCATGGGGTCGAATACGATCTGACCGGCGATCACCTGTTCATCATCCGCAGTCGGGAGATGGATCTGGCGGCTGGACCTGGCGACTGGCTCGTTGTTGGGCCGGACGGCGAGGTTGACGTGGACCGGGGGGATTACGCGCTTCGCGCACAACGGGCGATGACGAGAGCCAGGAACGCACGCCGCGAGCGGAGCAACGTGGTCCAAGCGACCAACTGATGACACGACGCTGGTGATGCCGACCGAGGCGATTCAGCCAGCCGGAGCGAGGCAACCGTAGGGCGCTTCAGGCGTCGGGATATTGCCACCCCAGATGCTCGGGGCGGCCGTTCGAGCGGAACCGCCGCTTCCGCTTCCGGCTAGTTGCAGCACTCTCGGTGGACCCACCACTCTTGGACGCGAGCGATCGAATGCGTAGGGCCGTCACCGCGCTTGTGCAATCCCGGCCGCAGTAGTAGTATCAATTGTTACGAGCGGCCAGGCTGGCCAGACGAGTCCGAGTCCCGTCCCGCTCTTCTGAAAGCCTCGATCAACGCGAGCAATCCAAACTTAGTACCGAGAGGCAACGAGCGAGGAACGCAAGCAAGATCGGGGGTTTCGGGCACTCTGAGCTTGCGGCGCGGACGGGATGTCGAGCCCTACCTAGCCGGCGGGGCGCCTCTCGCGCAGCCGACGCGCCTCGGCTTGAACAGACCCTCCGGCGTCGCTAAGCTCGCCTGGAAACCCGGGCGCCACAGGGGCAACGGTCGGCGTAGCCGGATGGGGTTGTTGAGCGCGAGAGGCTAATGGAACGCAGAGGCAGTCGACTGGAGACCGGCTCTGTGATCGCGGGCTACCGTATCGACGGGGTGATCGGTCGTGGCGGTATGGGCGTGGTCTATCGCGCGACTAATGTCGCGCTGGGTCGGACCTATGCGTTGAAGGTGCTCGCTCCGGAGCTGGCTGACGACGACGAGTTCCGGGAGCGGTTCAAGCGCGAGATCCGGATCGCCGCTTCGCTGAATCATCCCAACGTGGTCGGCATCCACTACGCCGGTGAGCACGACGGAGTGCTGTTCCTGGCGATGGACCTGATCGACGGCACCGACCTGCGAGAGGTGATTGCCGACAGTGGCCCGCTCGAGCCGGAGCGGGCCGTCGGGCTGCTGCTGCAGATCACGTGTGCGCTGGATGCTGCGCACCGCGAGGGCCTGGTCCACAGGGACGTCAAGCCCGCGAATGTGTTGATCAGCGTGAGGGATGGGCAGGAGCACGCCTACCTGACCGACTTCGGGCTGGCAAAGCGGTTCGACACGGCCACGGCCCTGTCGGTGAAGGGGCTTGTTGTCGGCACCGTCGACTACATGCCCCCGGAGCAGATCACCGGCAGTCACACAGACGCGCGGACCGACATCTACGCGCTCGGGTGCGTGTTCTTCCAGATGCTCACTGGCAAGGTGCCGTTCGAGCGCCAGAACTCCGTCGCGACGCTGTTCGCGCACGCCTACGAGCCTCCGCCCTCGCTCGAGGGGCCGGTCGCCGAGATGCATCCCACGCTCGGTCCCGTGATCGCGAAGGCGATGGCCAAGGAGCCCGGGGATCGCTACTTCTCGGCCGGAGACCTCGCCCGGGACGCGGCCGCGGCCCTGCACGGCGCGCGCTACACCGGGGCTCCGACGCTGGTCGCCACCGGCGAAGCCAGGCCGCAGGGGGACGAGCATGAAGAGGAGCGTGCGCAGGCCGCGCTCGTCGCGCTGGAGGCCGCCATGCAGCAGCCCACGACCGCCGGCGCAAGCGAAGCGACGAACCCGGGGTCTGGCCCGCCGACCACGATCAGCCCGGCGGCTCCCGAGACCGTTGCGGCGCAGCCGTCCACTCAGCCACCCGAGAACGAGGACTGGGTGGGCACCACCCCGAGCCACCCAGCGCCCGGAACCGCAGAACGGCCAGCCACCGCTCCGGCTGGAGCGGACGGCGACCCGCCCCCCGCAGGGGGATCAGCGCGCAAGTATCGGTGGCCCATTGCTGCGGCCGCGGCGCTCGCCGGGGCCGCTGTCATCGCGATCATCGCGCTGGGCTCGAGTTCGAGTTCGAGTTCGAGTTCGAGTTCGACCGCCGCCGCGCCAGGCGCGGCGTTCACCGCGACGGCGGACCCGGTGCCGACCAACCGCGTCACGGGCGCCGGTGCTGCCACGGTGCGCCTCAACGGTAACGTCGCGACGGTGACGGTGACCACGCATGGGCTGCTGAACGGCGCGCCGCACGCCCTTCACATTCACGCGGGCGGGAAGGGAATCTGTCCCACGGCGGCGGCCGCGCGCTCGCACAACGGCCACCTATCGATCAGCACCGGCGACGGCATCCACTTCTATGGCCGGCCAAAGGTCGCGCTGACGAGCCGCGGGGACACCAGTCCCAAGAGCATCATCGACTTCATCCGTTATCCGTCGGTCGGGGACATCCGTTACACGCGGGCTCTGACGGTCCCGTCCGCGGTCGCGGCCGAGATCCGTCGCAACAACGCCGTGATCGTGGTGCACGGAATCGACTACAACGGCAACGGCATCTACGACAACGTGCTCGACCGCAGCGACCTCAGCAACGCCTTGACCGGTGAGAGCACGACTCCCGCGCTCTGCGGCCCGCTGACCGCGGCGAACGTGGCGGCGCTCAGCCCGCGCGACTCCCGAGTGGTATACACAGCCTCGCTGAGCGTCCGCGAGGCGTCGCTGAGCGGTGACGCCATCTGGTCCTACCTATGTCATCTCGCGGCCGACTCCGGTCCGGGTACGGGACCGTTGGCGGCTCCGGGGCCGTCGAGGGGCGTGACGACCTGACCGCTCCGCGCGCGGATTGCCTGCCTTCCGCGCCGTTCGTCACCAGCGCGCCTCGCTCACGACCTCGTTCGCGTGGACGGAGAGATCAACCGGCTGAACCGCGAGGTCATCACTCGCGCGGTTGAGGTCGGCGACGCCTCTGAGGTTCGCGAGTGGGCGATGTTCATGATCCTCGTCGCGCGCTGCCTCGAGCGCATCGCGGGCAACACGATCGACATCGCCGAGCAAACCGTGTTCGTCGTGACCGGCCTGTTCCGCGAGTTCCCAGCCGAACCACAGCCTGCATAGAGAAGCAAGCCGCCCGTCATCACCCGCCCTGGGGGCGGCAGGCCGCAGCAAGCCTCATCGGTCGCCGCTCTCAACGCGCCCCTGGTCGCCCCGGGGCGCTGTCGCTTGCGGGGTCGGAGCCGACACCCGGAGCACCACTTGGTCGTTTCAGGTCGCGCTGTGTTGGCGCGTGCTTGCCTCGGTGCAGCGACTCGCAGCTGCAGTTGCTCTCGCGGGCGTCATCGGCGCGCTGCTTTTAGTGGATGAGCTTGGCGGTGGGGGCGGCTTCGAGCGCGCTGGGCTGTACGCCGGATTTGAGTGCCAGCACGTCGGTTACCAGCACCCGCCCTGCGCTAGCGTTGAGCAGCTCGCAGACACGAAAGCGCGAGCAGTCCAGGACGTCGCTCGCCTCCTGAACGGTGATGGTTCCGGCCGCGTCAGCGACGATGGGGCCGAGCTTGCTTTGTAGCAGTGTGGTTGTAGCGGTGGTCATGCCCGGCATTGCTCTCCTGATGTTCTCCGACTATACGCACGCGCGGGGCGCCAGGCCGATCACCAGCCGGCGGAAACCAACGGCGCTACGCACCGTTCGCGGGGCGAAATCTTCTGGCTCCGCCCCGAGGACCCCGTGAGCAGCCCGGTCGCTGACTTGGCATGGACACAGCGGCGGAGCATCAGGAGATCCTCGGGACGTCGTGTCGTCGCGCACGGCGACTGCCCCGAATAGCGACTAGTTCGCGTATCTGCTCGCTCATGGACCGCTGCTCGCCCGCCGTAGGGAGAAGGCTACGGGCGAGGTGGCCACCATGATCCACAGCAAGACGCCGGACACCTCCATCAACATCTGCCGCACGCTGGGATTATGTGCGCGTCACCGGGCGCGGCGAGCAGTCGTTCATCCGGATGCAGTCATTCATCCGGATGCTTGCTGCCGATGAGAGCGACCGCGCTGGATTGGAGGCCGCGAGCTTGTTGCGCGACGAAGCGCCCGTCGTTATCGACCCGTCTCGCAGTCCTTGAGAGCGGCTCTCTGATAGGGCACGGCCTGTCGCCATCGGCGTATGCGGCGGATGCGGCGGATGCGCCGTGCTACCACCGCATCCGCGCTCATGCCCGCGCCCCATGCTGTGCCGCAGGCGACGCGGACGAGAGCACCGGGGGTTACCGGACCGCGGCGACCGAGAGCCAGGAACGACCAACCTCGCCGGCCACCTCACGAGCTCGACCGCTCGCGATTGGCGTGGTCCTGATCCCGTTTGCTGAGGAGCAGGTGCGCGGCGCGCGGGAGCCGGCGGGCCGCGCCATGATCCGGTACGAGCGACGTGGTCGCTGGGCCGGTGGGCTGGGTCGTTCGATCACGTTGGGCAGCTTGCTCGACCCTTGCAGGGCCAGCGGTCGTAGCCTTTGCTTTGAGCAATCTCGGCAGTTGCGTGCTGCGAACGGAGGAGACACGATGGCTACTGGAACGGTGAAGTGGTTAGCGATGAGAAGGGGTTCGGGTTCATTACTCCCGATGATCAGTCGAAGGATGGCCCGAGTTCGACAGTTCGGGGGCTGGCTAGGTACGCGATTTATGGAGATTGCAGGGATTTCCCGTGGACTGGCGAGCGCGGGTGTGTGCCTAGAATCGCCTTCTCGGCGGGTGGGGGTGCCGCGGCTGGCTATGCGGCGGCTTGGAGCGCGATGAACAGCGGCGGCTCGGGGACGTTCAGGGCGCGCAGGATCTGTAGCTGCGCGGCGGTGGCCTCGCTGCTCTTGTGAACCAGGCCGGCGTTGCCGCGGAAGGTGCCTTGGTAGAGGCGCTGCAGTTCGCGGCGCACGTTGCGCCAGGTATCGTCGGTCTGGTTCTCGGCGAGGCGGATGAGCAGCAGCGCCAGCCAGCACAGCTGGACGTGGGCGCGGATGCGGTCTTCCTTGCGGTGGTGCACGGGCCGCAGGTCAAGCGTGGTCTTCATGTCGCGCCAGCCGCGCTCGACTTGGAGCACTTGCTTGTAGCCGAGCGCGATGTCCTCGGCTGTCAGGGTGGGGTCTGAGCTGCGCAGCAGGAACTTGCCGTCCAGATGCTCCTCTGCGCGCACGGCGGCGCGGTCGACCCGGAGCCCGCCAGGGGTCTGGCGCAGGAACCGCTTCAGCCCACGTTTGGCGTGCAGCCGGGCGGCGATCTTGGCGCGCTTGGCCGGGTATTGGCGGTCGTCGAGACGTGCGTATACCTCAAGGCCGGTGCTGGTTTTCGTCGCGCCGATGAGGTTGATGATCGCCTCCAGCGAGACGAGCGGCTTGCCGCGCCAGTTCATCGTGATGTAGGAGAACAGGCGATGCTCGATCCGGTTCCACTTCGAGGTGCCCGGCGGTAGGTGGCTGACGTTGATCTCCAGGGCGATCTCGTCTGCGAGCTTCTGCAACTCGACCTTCCATAGCCGGGTCCGGTTTCCGTTCGAACCGCCGCAGTCGGCCGTGACCTGCAAGCGAGTCGCGTTGGGGTAGCGGGAGTGTCCGAGATGCTCCCACCAGCCTCGGATCGAGTTGACCGCGAACTGGGCGGTGTCGTGATCGATCCCGACGTTCACCCATCCCTGATCAGCGGCGATGTCGTACACCCCGTACGGGGTCGCTTTGCCCAGCTGCTTGTCCTTGAAGTCGTGCACGCGGACGAGCTCGGGCTTGCCCTTGGGACGCCATTCCCGCCCACCGTTCTTGAAATCGCCGACCAGTTCCTTCTTCTTGGCGTCGATCGAAATGATCGGCTGATGCTCCTCCAGAGCCTGCCGGCAGGTCGTGTTGATCCGCCGGAACTGAGCGTCGCGATCCGGATGCTGCTTGCCCTCCCGGGTCTTCACGTTCGCCTGCAGGCTGTACCCCACCGACTGCAACAACTTCGCGACCGTCACGTACTGGACCTGATGACCGAGCTCCCGCAAACCGCCAGCGAGATGCCGCACGCTCTTTGACGTCCACAACAGCAACGATTCCGGATCACCACGACGATCCTCATCCACCAGCCGCTCCAGATCGACCAGCAACCGTGGATCGGTTTCGCTCAGCGGCTTGCGCCCACCGCCCGGCTTGCGAACGCGCCCCGCCGCGATCGATTCGCCCGACTCAAGCTCACGGATCCCCTGACGGATCGTGTCAGCTGCCATCCCCGTCGCACGAGCGGTCCCCGCGATCCCACCACGCCCCGCCGCCCTCGCCTCCGACGCAGCCCACAACCTGCGCTGCCGCTCGTTCAACTCGCCCGCCAAAGCACGAAACTTCACGCCGATCGTGACCTCATCAACCACACCCCAAGATTCGACCCACAACCCCACCAACCTGCGAACTTATTTATGAACAGGCCCT